>CBDURX010000414.1:0-3269 GCA_965369485.1 uncultured bacterium
GTCCACGAGGCAGTACAAAATCTGGTGATAATGTCAGGAAAATCGGCGATGATTGGCTGGAGTCTCTGAAGTCGCCTGTCTTGCAGGTGCCCAGCGCGGTTGTGCCCCAAGAATGGAATTACCTGCTCAGTCCGGCGCATCCTGAATCCTCCTCGATCAAGATCGGGAGTGCTATTCCATTTGAAATTGACCTGCGCATGCTGGCTGGGAAGCACAGTCGACCTTTTGATGGCAACTAACGCTTGGCAACCGGCTTACATGATCCCGCCTTCCTGACCGTCGGCAACGAATCCTTGGTTTCGAGGCGGTTCACCCCCTATAATCCCCAGCCCAGCCAGCTGGTTCGCCATGCGACCCGGTAATCCGGGCTCCTGTCGGCCTATCAGTGGATTGCTGGATGACCAGTTGGCGGGATGACGCTCATTCCCTCTTCCTTCCTTCACGAGGAACAGTACCAGGATCATGCAGCAGGATACTCCCCAGAAACACTTCGACCCCGAGCCCCATGAGTGTGGCAGCAACACGGCCAGTTCCTTTCTGCTGCGCCCCATAGGGATCCTGCGCTCCATACGGAGGGCGGACCTGCCCGCCGATCTCATCGCGGGGCTGACGGTTGCCGCGGTGGCCATTCCCCAGGCCATCGCCTACGCCTCCATCGCCGAGCTGCCACCCCACTACGGCCTGTACACCGCTGCCGTGGCCGCCGTGGTCGGCTCTCTCTGGGGCTGCTCGCGCCATCTGGCCACCGGCCCGGTGAACGCCACCTCGCTGCTGGTCCTGCCCGTGTTGCTGGCGGTGGCCACGCCCGGCACGCCGCAGTTCCTGATGGCGGCAAGCCTCGTCGCGGTGATGGCCGGGCTGCTGCGCATCGTGCTGGCCCTGCTACGTTTCGGTGCGCTGGTGACCCTCGCCTCCCGGTCGGTTCTGATCGGGTTCACCGCCGGGGCGGCCGTTCTCATCGCCTTGGGCCAGATGCGTCACCTGCTCGGCCTTGATATCCCGGCCATGCCCGAGTCCTACCACACGGCCGCCGCTTTGATCGACTCGGCCGGCGCGTGGAACCAGGCCAGCCTGAGCATCGGCCTGGGCACCTTGGCCCTGCTGATCGTCCTGCGCCGACTGCACCACAGGGTCCCGGCGGCGCTGCTGGCCATTGCCGTGGCTGCCGTAACGGTCAAGGTTCTGGGCCTCGATGAAAGTGGTGTGCGGGTCGTCGGTGCGATCCCACGTTCGCTGCCGTCTCCGACCTGGGTGGCCACGGGGATGCTTCCGGACTTGCAGATGATCAGGACCTTGATCATGGGCGCCACGGCAGTGGCTGCTCTCGGGCTGATCGAGGCCGTGGCCGCCAGCCAGACCCTGGCCCGGCGCAGTGGCGACCGTCTCGACCCCAACCAGGAGTTCTTCGGCCAGGGGCTGGCCAACATCGCCAGTGGCCTGCTCTCGGGCTACCCCTGCTCGGGATCGTTCACCCGTTCGGCGCTGGCCCAGCAGTCCGGTGGCCGCACTCAGCTGACCGGCGTGATCACGGGGGTGACCATCATGGCCGGCATGCTACTGCTGGCTCCCTACGCGGCGCTGGTACCCAAGCCGGCCATCGCGGGTGTGCTGATGGTGGTGGCCTGGGGCATGGTCGACCGCCAGAGTGTGCGGCGGGTGCTACGGACTTCCCGCACGGAATCCGCTGTCATGATCATCACGTTCTGCGCCACCCTGGTGTTGCCCCTCGATTTCGCCGTGCTTTCCGGTGTGGTCTTCTCCCTGGCCTTCTTCGTCATCCGCTCCAGCTTGCCGCGCGTGGTTCCCGTGGTGCCGGATCCGACCTTCCGGCACTTCATCCACAACCCCGACCTGCCGGTGTGCCCGCAGCTGGGGGTCCTGAACATCCGGGGTCCCCTCTTCTTCGGTGCCGTCTACCACCTGGAGGAGGAGCTGCGGCACAACCACCAGACACATCCGGGCCAGAACAACCTGGTCCTGCGCATGCACGGTGTAGACATCTGCGATTTGAGTGGGATCGAGATGCTCGAGTCCACGGTCAGGACCTACCGGCAACTGGGCGGCGACGTCTTTCTCGTCCGACCCAGGCGCCCGGTCCTGGAGGTGATGGAACACTCCGGTTTCATCGACGAGACCCTCGGACGCGATCACATTCTGGAGCAGGAGGGGGCCATCGAGTACCTGTTCGACCAGGTGCTCGACCCTGCGGTCTGCATCTACGAGTGTGAGCACCGGGTCTTTGCCGAGTGTCAGGCCCTGGAGAAACACCCCTACGGTATTCAGTTCCCACCCGTGCCGAGGCACATCCACAGGCATGATCGCCATGTTTCCCCTGAGATTTTCCAGGAACTGGTTGATGACCCTGACGCGATGATCCTCGACCTCCGCGAGCCCGCCGAGTACAACCAGGGTCACGTGCCCGGGGCCGGACTGCTGCCGTTGCGGTTGCTGCCGGAGAAGTGGGGCGAGCTGCCCCGCGACCGCACCCTCCTGCTGTGTTGCCGGTCCGGGCGGCGCACTACCAGGGCCCTGTACATGCTGGAGGAAGCGGGCTTCACGAAGCTGTACGGGGTGGAGGGAGGCACCCTGGCCTGGCGAGCTGCGGGCTTGCCGATCACCGGCCCGGCCGAGGAAACGATCACTGTTACCGGGGCCGAGGATTTCCCCGCCTTGCCGGTCGAGGCCGGTCGTCAGCGCCGCGCCATGACTGCCATGAGGATCAAGAACCGCACGGCCAAGCTGGCGGAGAGGCTCGCACTCTTGAGTACCACCGGTGACCTCTCCCTGTTGCGCGGCGACATCGAACGGTTGCTGGACCAGCTCCCCGCTGCCCGTCGCCAGGGAGGTGGCTGTGTGCACCTCGATCCCAAACGGCCCGTCCTGATCGTATCCGATTCCCACGCCCTGCGGGGGGCGTTCCACAAGCTTTTGCAGGACAAATACGTCGGCAGCGCCACCAATCTGGAGAGCATCGTCCGGGGAGATCTGCAAATATTACTTCTGGGCGATATTCTGCACTCCGAGAGCAAAAGCCGCTGGCAGGCCGTCGAGGACGAGTACCTGACCGAGTTCACCTCCGCGCAGGGGAGATCCTCCGAGGGAGATTTGTCCGGCCGCCGTTCCACCGATCAAGACAACTCCCACCGCGAAATCGGCCCGACCCCCTCCATGGACGAGGAGATGGCCGACGCGTTCGGCCTGGCAACCATGATCATGACCCTGCAGCGTTCGATACCGGGGTTCTACTGTTTGAAGGGCAACCACGACAA
>CBDURX010000415.1:0-3251 GCA_965369485.1 uncultured bacterium
CCCAATTCCTTGCGGATGGCGCGCAGTTGCTCGTTCAGGTAGAACTCGCGTTGGTTTTTCTGGACCTGGTTCTGTACCTCGGAGTCGATACGCTGCTCGATCTCCAGGATCTCGAGCTCGCTGGCCAGCACCTGGTTGATACGCCGCATGCGCTCCCGTAGGCTGACTTCCTCCAGTAACTCCTGCTTCAGCGGCACCTTCCCCAGGATGTATGCGCTGATGGAATCGGTCATGCGGTCGATCTCGTCGAGGTTCAGCACCGAGAGCAACACCTCGTCCGGCAACCGCTTGTTCAGCCTGACGTACTCCTTGAATCGATCTTTGATGGAACGGCTGAGTGCTTCGACCTCCTGGTCCGACTCGGCCACCTCCTCGAGTAACTCGATGGCGACCTCGGTGAACTCGTCGCGGTCCCAAGAGTGATGCACGCGAACCCGGGCCAGCCCCTCCACCAGAATCTTGAGAGTTTCATCGGGTGTGCGAATGATCTGGAGGATCTTGATCACCGTGCCGACACCGAACAGATCGTCGGCAGCCGGCTCCTCGACTTCCGACTCCTTCTGGGCGGCCACACAGATGTACTTGTCCCGCTCGATAGCCGCTTCCACGGCGGCCATGGAGTGGGGACGCCCCACGAGCAATGGCGTCACCATGTAGGGAAAGACCACAACATCACGCAATGGAAGCAGCGGTAATTCCCGTGGCAGTTCCTACTGTTCGCCGTCACGCTCGAGGATGAAACTCTTCTTACCCATTGTTCTCCTTTGGCCCGTACAGTGCAGCGATCGCCGTCACCGCGGCCATCCGGCCGCGACACCGGCCGGTGTGAGACGTTTGAACCCCTGTCACGAGCGTGTGAGAAGGCATGAATAACCTGGGCTAAGCTTCTTTGATCTCGACGGAGGAGTCACCGCCAACGATCTCGGGATCCACCTGTTCCTCGATGGTTTCCCGTGTGACGATCACCTGACGGGCATCAGGCTGGGAAGGGATCTCGAACATGACGTTGCGCATGGCGGATTCCATGATGGAACGGAGCCCACGCGCCCCGGTCTTGCGCTTGATGGCCATGTCGGCGATGGCTTCCATGGCCTCGGGCGCGAAGACCAGCTCCACTCCTTCCATCTCCATCAGCTTGGTATACTGCTTAGTGAGGGCATTGCGCGGCTCTTGCAGGATGCGCACCATGGCCTCCTTGTCCAGGTCGTGCAGGTGCGTGGTCACCGGCAACCGGCCGACCAGCTCCGGGATCAGACCGTATTTCATCAAGTCCTGGGGCTCGACGAGGGCCAGGATCTCTCCCCGTGAGTCGATGACTTCGCGTTCGTCCTCACGCGCGAATCCGAGGACGTTCTTGCCGATACGGCGTTCGACTATGGTGTCTAGCCCCTGGAAAGCGCCTCCGCAGATGAACAGGATGTTCTTGGTGTTCACCTCCAGATACTTCTGCTGCGGGTGCTTGCGGCCACCCTGGGGTGGGACGTTGGCCACGGTACCCTCGAGGATCTTCAGCAGCGCCTGCTGGACCCCTTCGCCGGAGACATCGCGGGTGATGGAGGGGTTACCGCTCTTGCGTCCGATCTTGTCGATTTCGTCGATGTAGACGATGCCGTGCTCGGCGGCGGGAATGTTGTAATCGGCCGCCTGCAACAACCGCACGAGTATGTTCTCGACATCCTCACCCACATAGCCGGCTTCGGTCAGGGCCGTGGCGTCGGCGATGGCGAAGGGAACGTTCAAAAACCGGGCGAGAGTCTGGGCCAGCAATGTCTTGCCAGTGCCGGTGGAGCCGATGAGCATGATGTTGCTCTTGTCAATCTCCACGCCCTCGCTGGTCATCTTCTGGTGGATGCGTTTGTAGTGGTTGTAGACGGCGACGGAGAGGCTGATCTTGGCGTCTTCCTGGCCGATGACGTACTGGTTCAGGTAGTCCCTGATCTCCACCGGCTTGGGGAATTTCGGAGGCGAGAGAGCAGCCTCGTCCAACAACTCCCCTTCCAGGATGTCGTTGCACAGCTTGATGCACTCACTGCAGATGTAGACGCTGGACGGGCCGGCCACCAATTTGGCCACCTCGTCCTGGCCCCTGGCGCAGAAGGAGCACTTGATCATCTGGGGACTACCACTTTGGCGGCGTTTCATCAGTCCTCCCAGAGCTAGCTCGAAACCGGTAGTGCCGGACGCGTAACCAGCTTACTTCTTCTTCTTGTCCGTGTCTATCTCGCTGCGACTTTCGATGACCTTGTCCACGATTCCGTACTTCCGTGATTCCTCCGCCGACATGAAAAAGTCGCGGTCGCTGTCTCCGGCGATCTTCTTCTCGGTCTGGCCAGTGTGTTTGGCCAGGATCTTGTAGAGGTTGTCCCGGAGATGCAGGATCTCCTTGGCATAGATCTCGATCATGCTGGCCTGGCCCTGGCTGCCACCCATGGGCTGATGGATCATGACCCGCGCGTTGATCAGGGCCGACCGTTTCCCCTTGACTCCAGCGGCCAGGAGCACGGCGCCCATGCTCGCCGCCTGGCCCATGCAGATCGTAACTACATCATTTGTAATGTATTGCATCGTATCGTAGATGGCAAGACCCGCGGAGATGCTGCCACCGGGGCTGTTGATGTACAAGTAGATGTCGCGCTCCGGATCCTCGGCCTGTAAAAACAGCATCTGAGCGATGACAACATTGGCGACGTTGTCGTCCACCACCGACCCCAGGAAAACGATCCTATCCCGCAACAGCCGGGAATAAATGTCCATCCCACGCTCACCGTGGGTCGTCTGCTCAACAACATATGGGACAAGCATTTGCACTCCTTTGTCGCTGTGCGAATTCTCGCCGCTGACCGCCGTATCGAGGTCTTTGAACGCCTCCTGGCAGGAACCGTTCCACTCCTCGTCACGCAAGCCCTATTTCCCTACCGCCACAGTCACTCCGCTGCCGCGTCACTCTTCTCGATGGTGGCTCGCGAAAGGAGAAAATCGAAGGTCTTCCGCTCTTCGAGCCAGTGGACGATCCGCTCCCTTTCACTGCCCTGCGCGACGTACTGCCGGTACTTCTCCAGGTCGAAGTTCTGTTCCCCGGCGATCTCTGTGATTCGCTCCTCAACCTCCTCGTCGGCCACCTGGATGTTTTCCTGGCGGCGGACGGCCTCCATGATGAACATCCCCTGTAGAATCCGCTCGGCCACCGGCGCGGTCACCTCGCGGTAGTGCTTTTCCTCCTCCTCGGTAGTCTGCCGGCCCAGGCGAGTATT
>CBDURX010000416.1:0-3245 GCA_965369485.1 uncultured bacterium
TTGCCCGTGGTACCGGCGCGCAGGTGTGCCGGTTGCCAGAGTGTCAAGCACGCCAGAGCTGCCAAGGCTCCGCATAACAGCGGCTGGTGAATCCGCACAAGCACCGCGGTGGGTCCTCCGCGCGGTTTTCGACCGCGCACCGCAGAAGCGGAGCAGTTCCCTGTAACTGCCCCGCCCCAACGGGTGATCGCAAGGATGGTCCTACTTCACGACGATCGTCTTTCCGGACAGTGTCGATCTCACGAGACCGGTGGCGGGATCCTGTAAAGTCAGGCGGTACAGGTACACGCCGGACCCCACTTTTTTATCGGCGAAGACGGAAATGTCACCTTCGCCCGGGTTCTGTGCGCCGAGTGCTCGCCGCGCCACCAAGCGCCCGCGTAAGTCGAAGACCTCTAAAGTTAGGTCGTTGCGCTCGGGTATCCAAAACTGGATCCGGGGGCTCAGGGCCGGATTGGGATAACTATTTGCGTAACCGTAAGTTGACCCCGGAATAGGCCAGTCACCGGCCACGGGATCGACACTGATGGGAACGAGGGACAGCCCTGCCCAGACCGGGCAGCACTCATCCTCGTATTCCCGGAACCACCAGGTGCGCGTGCCATAGCTGTCGGTGAAGGGGATGAACGAGTCACCGTCAAGGAGGGTGATGCCGAGGAACACGGCATCCCTGCCGGACCCGGCGCCGTACCCGAAGCTGGTCAGATCGATGGCCAGCTCGGCGGTGAATCCGTTGTCCAAATCAGTGCCCAGGGTGTCCACGGTGGTGCCCTCACCCAGCTGCAGGGCGATCTCGGCCGCGTCCTCGGCCAGCAGGGTCAGCAGGTAGTCCTGGGCCAGTGCCGTTCCGTCATTGTCGACCTGGAAGCCGAGGCGCCTGCTCAGGAGCTGGTTGTCCGGACCGAGTTCATCCCGCTCGTTGATCGTCACCAGGAAACCGTCCCAGCGGTTGATGTCGGCATGGAACTGCACGACGAGATCGCGGACGTCGAATCCCAGATAGAGGATGTCGCCCACATAGAACACCTTCACCGTGGCATCCGCGGGATCCAGCACAAAAGCCTCACCACCATTGACCTGCGGCTGGAACTGCCCCGCCCGGTACGGTCCCACACCGGGATAGGTCTGCCGCAGGGCGGGATCACCGTACCGGATGTCGAAGGTGTAGACGGACGGATTCTCCCAGATGGCATCGTCGAGGGCACCATCGATGACCGGCGGAGTGCTCAGCACGGGGATGACTATTTCGGGGGCGAGGGGAGGCGTGGGACCCGAGCTGACCGTCACGTCGGGACGTGCGAAGACGTGAACCTCGTCGTACCAGGCCGCATTGCCCCAGGGCGATTGCCACCACACCCGGTTGGCGGTGAAAACGGTGGCGTTGAAGGGCCAGAACCCGTCACAGTCGTAGATGGAGATGTTCCACTCGACGATGTCCCCTTCCGGCTGGGTGACGTCGTAACCCATGGGTGTCAGGTCGAAGCGCATCTCCACGGTGTAGCCCTGGTCCAGGACCGTGTCGTCGTTGGACAAGCCGTCAACCACGGTGACCGCGTCCCAGGCGTCGATCTGTTCCTGGGTACGCGGTGAGCCGGGAGGCCATTCCGCCCAGCGCCCGATGAAGGCAGGATCCTGTCCTGGCGGCTGGGGATCCTCGTCCTCGGCATACCACCAGGCATAGAAGTACTCCGCCGGTGGCTTGGGCGCACCGGGGTCAAGGTGATTCTTGATGGCCATGAGAAGGCCGTCGAAGCGGTTGAACTCCATGGAGCCGCCCACGTAACTGTCCTGCACCTCGACGCCCAGGTACATCTGGTTCTCGTAAACCAGGAGGCGGAGAGTTGCGGTGGTCTGGTCGTCCGGGGTGAAGTCGCCGCCCTCGATCTTCCAGCCGCTGCCGGGTATGCCGGCATCCTGGCCATACTGGATGACGATGGACTCGGCCTGGGCCCAGTCCGCCTCGTCCAGGACACCGTCCAGGGTGAGGGGGCCGGATGCCACCCGGGCCCAGATGGCATCTTCGCGCGCTTCTTGAGCTGTAGCGACCGTGACGACCAGTGCGCCAATGACGATCATCATGCTCAATGCTGTGACTGATCCATTTTTCATGACGAGGACCTCCAGTGAGGTTGATCGCAAAAGACTTTCTCCCTCCTCCAGAATCCGGTTACACCGGTGCCTCCCTGCGTCAGACCTGCTAGCGGACCTTCTGCTCACGGTGCTGGGTGGCGCCGCAGGAACTCCGCACCACCAGGGTGGCCGGTATGGTTTCCTGACGGCTTTCGCGACCATCCGTCCCGGTTGCGAAGGACCTCAAATCCGAAATCAAGAGCTGGACCGCCCGTCGGCCCAGCTCGTAAGTGTCGACGTGAACAGTCGTCAGCGGTGGATTCAGATACTGTGCCATGGCGATGTCGTCGAAGCCGACCACGGCCATGTCGCCGGGAACGTCGCAGCCGGCTTGATGCAACGCGCTCAGCAGGCCGACGGCCATGCAGTCGTTGGCCGCGAAGACGGCTGTGGGCTGCAGCGGGTGACCGAGAAGCTCGCTGGCGGCGTGGTGGCCGGACAGCTCGGTGAAGTCGCCCTGGATTTCCAGAGCCGCAGTGTCGGTCATGCCAGAGGTGATCATGGCTTGCCGGTAGCCGCGCAGTCGCTCTTCGGCGTCGACATTGCCTGCGGGTCCCTTGACCATGGCAATGGCCTGATGGCCGAGATTCAGCAGATGAGTTGCCGCTGCCTGGGCGCCCGTGTAAGTGGCCAGGGAAACCACCGTGCTGGCGGCGACTTCACGGCACGGATTCAAGAGCACCACGGGAAAACTCTGTGAAATCTGCTCCACCGCGGCAGCAGTACCGGTGTCCGAGGCCATGATGACCAGGCCGTCGATGCGCCCGCGCATGGCCCGGGCCGCCGACACGACCTCGTCGGAATTGGCGTGGGAACTGGAGATCAGGACCTGGAAATTTTCCTGACGGGCGGCCTGGTCGATGCCGCGGATCACCTCGGAGAAGAACTCACCGTGGAGGTCGGGCAGGAGCACGCCGAGAGCATGGGTGCGGTTGGTGGTCAGGCTCCTCGCCGCGCTGTTGGGCCAATAATCCAGCTCGGCCGCCGCCGTCCAGACCCGGTGGGCGGTCTGCTCTTCCACCCGGGAGCCACCGTTGAATACTCGCGACACCGTGGCGATGGATACCCCCGCCGCACGTGCCACATCACGGATGGTCGTCACCATCGCTCTCCTT
>CBDURX010000417.1:0-3231 GCA_965369485.1 uncultured bacterium
ACCACGGTTACCTGGGTCTTGCCGTCGGGTCGAACCCAGGACAGCACACCCTCCTTGCGCACGGCCGCCAACCGTTGTGCCAGGCGATGGGCCATGGTGATAGGTAACGGCATCAGAACGTCCGTTTCCCGGCAGGCGTAACCGAACATGAGACCCTGATCCCCCGCACCACCGGTGTCGACCCCCCGGGCGATATCCCGGGACTGTTCGTCGATGGAGGTCACCACCGAGCAGGTCTCGTAGTCGAAGCCGAACTCGGCCGAAGTATAGCCGATATCCTTGATGGTCCGGCGTACCAGCGTCGGGATATCCACATAGGTCTCCGTGGTGATCTCGCCGGCGACGAACGCGATGCCGGTGGTAACCAGGGTTTCACAGGCGATCCTCCCCTGAGGATCGTCCTCGAGTACGGCATCCACCACGGCGTCGGAAATCTGGTCAGCCACCTTGTCCGGGTGCCCCTCGGTTACCGATTCGCTGGTGAATAGATGGCGCTCGGCCATACTTCTCCTCCTCCTCAAGGCAACTGTTCAGTAAAGCAGCCCTAGCGGCTGCAGCATGGCATCAACCGTCCTCGGCCCGGAGTTCGCTGTAATCTCCCACGTTCACTTCCCCCCGGACTGCCACCAGTGTGCAGTGATCGCCCACGAGGCTATTTTGCAGGCGACAATGGCTCAGGTGCGAGTTGGCACCGACCACGCAGTCGGTGAGCTCGCAGTGATCCAGCCGTGTCCCGGGACCGATGGACACGTACGGCCCGATCGTCGTTCCCTCCATGGTCACACCCAGCCCCACGGCACAGGGCGGCCGCACGGAAGCATCGGCGGCTGCCCCCTGTGCCTGGTCCAGCAGGACCCGGTTGGTCAGGAGCCAGGTCTCCGACTTACCGCAATCGTACCAGTCGTTGACCATCATGGTGCGAAACCGGCAACCCTCCGTGACCATGATCTGCAAGGCGTCGGTGAGCTGGTACTCACCCTTGGTACGGATGTCTTCAGTCACGATCCGGTCCAGCGCCTGCCAGAGAAACATCGAATCCCGGAACAGGTAAGCCCCTACGATGGCCAGGTTGCTCGGCGGTGTATCGGGCTTTTCCACGAATCGCACCACCTGTTCCCCCTGCAGTTCCACGACGCCGAACCGGCGCGGGTCATCCACTTCCTGCACGGCAATCACGTTCTGTTCGGCATTCAACAACTGCGAGTAGTCGGCCTTCAGAATGGTGTCCCCCAGAATACAGAAGAAAGGCTCGTCACCCACCTCATTCCGCACGAACCAGATGGCGTGGCCAAGGCCGAGACGCTCGGTCTGCTGGACGAAGGTCACATCGCACTCAGGTCGATCCGAGGCGAACCAGTGGCGAACCACCTCCTGCATGTATCCGACGATAACCACGAAACGGTCGACTCCGGCCGCCCGCAAATCATCGACGATGTGACCCAATATCGGTTTACCTGCCACAGGTAGCAAGGCTTTGGGCTTGTTCAAGGTGTGTGGCCGCAGCCGCTTGCCAATGCCGGCCGCGGGAATCACTGCGATCATCTCTACGACCCTTCCTGTAGACGCTTTTTCAGGACATCGATGCGCTCCACCGGCAGGGGATCCACTTCCGCCGCCAGGGCCAGGTAGCACGAGAGGTAATCACCGAACTGGACCAGGGAAAAGACACGTGCCAGCACTGTACCGCCGCGAGCAGTGATCTGGTGGACGGCATGAAATTCACCTTCCAGCAGGTCGTGCGTGACGGTCACCCTCTGGTTCATCTGTGCGTCCTCGTTGCCGCCTCGCAGAATGACCAGAACGAAATCGTCCTTGCGTTTGCCAACCATCCGCCAGCCGACGATGTCATTGTGGTTCAGCTCGGGGAACGCGGCGCTGTAGGCGGGGCACTTGGCGTTCTCGTTCAGTTGGGCCTTCCAGCGCAATCCCGCGCCGTGGGCTGCGGCGGAGGAAGTGTAGATGACGAGGAAACGGTTCAGGCAGTCCGAGGCCAGGCGCGTGCAGTCGTTGGTGTCCGACGGCCCACCGGCCCGTAACCTCTCATTGCCTTCCCGCAGCACGGCGACCGCAGCCTCAAGTTCCCCTTGCGGGCTGTGGATCAGGCCGAGACCGTGCAATCCCCACAACAGCGCTCCGGCGCTGTAGCCGACGGCGGCACGGGGCGGTAACCCCGTCGGCAGAATGACGGCGGGAAACCCGGCCGTGCCACCGGCCTGGCTAGCGGCCAGCAGTTCACCACCCGAGGTCACGGCCAACAGCGAGCAGCCGCGCGCGGCCGCTTCCTGGAACGCGGAAACAGTCTCTTCCGTATTGCCGGAGTAACTGCTGGCCACCACGAGGGTTTCCCGGCCGGCCCAAGCCGGCAGACCGTAGTCGCGGTGAATGCCGAAGGCAAAATCCTCGGCGGCCAGGCAAGGTTGGATCAGATCCCCGGCGATGGCCGAACCGCCCATGCCGCACAGCAACAGTTGGCGGGGGCGATCTGGCAGGGGGGAGAGTCGGTCGACACCGGGTAGGTCACCGCTGGCCGCCAACTGGTCGGGCAATTCGCTCACGAGGGAGAACATCCGGCCGGCCGGGCCGGTAGGCCCACCGCTCATGTCTTAGCTTCCTGCTGCTGGCGTCGTCGTTTCTTTTCCTCGAGGTAGTGCGCCAGGTGCGCATCGGTTTCGGCAGCCGTTTTCAAGGACATCAACTCGGCCACCAACTCCCGCGCCTCCTGGTATGGCGTCCACCGGATAACCTGCTTGATCTTGGGCAAAGCCGCGCTGTGGAGGCTTATCTCGTCGATACCGAGGCCCAGCACCACCTCGGAGAGCCGGGTTTCCGAAGCCATCTCCCCACAGAGACCCACCCAGATACCGGCGGCGTGAGCCGCCTCCTCGACGCTCTGTATCAGGCGCAATACGGCAGGGTGCAGCGGCCGGTAGAGATAAGCAACCCGACTGTTCCCCCGGTCGATGGCCAAGGTGTACTGGATGAGATCGTTGCTGCCGATGCTGAAGAAATCGCACTCGGCCGCCAGGAAATCGGCGATGGCCGCTGCGGACGGTGTCTCCAGCATGATGCCCACTTCCACATTCTCCGCCAGGGAATGGCCTTCCTGGTCCAGCTCGAAACGGCTCTCAAGGCAGAGATCATTCGCGGCACGTAGCTCCTCCAGACCAGTGATCATGGGAAACATGATCCGCAACGGTCCGGTAGCCGAGGCCCGGTAAATGGCGCGCACCT
>CBDURX010000418.1:0-3221 GCA_965369485.1 uncultured bacterium
GAGCAATTCCTGCAAGACACTCGCATGGAACTGGGCCAGGTAGCGCTGGTTTTCGTTGCTGGCCGTCACCAGCGGCAGCCGCGGTTCCCGTGGGCAGAGTCGACTGAGGTAGAGCAACTCCTTGAGGGGCACCGGGTTGGTCTCGACGAAGCACGCCTTGGTCACTGGATCGAGTGCCCGGTAGATCCACCAGGCTGCAGCGATGTCTCCACTTTGCCAGGCTCCCCACATGCGGACCATGGTACGTGGCAACAGGTTGCTTACCACGGATATGGCACCACGGGCGCCGAGGCCGAAGATGGGGAAGTTCAATCCGTCGTCACCGGAGAAGACCTTCAGGTCACAATGGCCGATGGCCGCTTCGATCTGGTCGAGATCTCCGCTCGCCTCTTTCAGAGCCACCACATTGGGCTCGGCCGCAAGCTGGGCCGCGGTGGCCGGTAAGAGGTTGACGGCTGTGCGCCCGGGCACGTTGTACAGAACGATGGGAATGTCAACCGACCGGGCCACCTCCCGGTAATGCGCTACTAACCCTTGTTGTTGAGGCTTGTTGTAGTAAGGGGTGATCAACATGGCTGCGTCGGCTCCCCAGTCGGCTACGTCGCGCGTGTTGGTCAGCGTCGCCTGTGTGGAGTTGCTGCCTGCACCAGCCACTACGGCGCATTTTCCATGGGCCACCTCGACTGATGAGCGCACGAGCCACTCTCGCTCGTCCCGCGTCAGAACCGCAGCCTCCCCCGTGCAACCGACCGGAACGACACCGGCCACGCCGGCCTCGACCTGGCGTTCCACCAGACGCTGCCAACTCTTGCGGTCCACCTCATCTTCCTTGAATGGTGTCACGAGGGCCGTGTAAATCCCATCGGGCATCTGCCAGGTCTGCTCACTCATCGAACTGCACCTCCCCGGTGAAGGACACGACAGCGGGTCCGCGCAAGGCGACGGCGGATTCCTGCGGGTCCAGGTTTACGGAGACTACGAGGCGATCCCCACCCCGCGTGCTCAACAGCAGTGGCGAGGAGGCTAGTCCCAGGTGGCAGAGCACCACCGCCACGGCGGCGGCACCGGTTCCGCAGGCCTGGGTCTCGGCCTCGACGCCCCGCTCGTAGGTTCGTAGCGCGAATACACCATCATGAGTTGCGGTCTGGATCCAGTCGACATTGGCGCCAGCCGGCCCCAGCAGTGGATGATTCCTCAGGGTGGGCCCCCAGGTCATCAGGTCCACTTCTGCCACGTCAGGCACGGGAATGACCAGGTGTGGCACGCCCGTGTTCACGAAGTGATGCTGCGGGAAGGGTGATCCATCCATTTTCAAGTCGCACTTCAGGTCGCGCCAAGGCGGCAGTGACACGCTGACCTCGCCGTCGACGACCTTTCCGGTCAATTCACCGGCACTCGTCGTAAAACGACAACTATCTCCGGCCAGGCCGATTTGCTGGGCGAAGGACACGGCGCAGCGGGCTCCGTTGCCGCACATCTCGGCCTCGCTACCGTCTCCGTTGTAGTAGGTCATGGTGAAATCCGCCTCACGGTCAGGTCGAATGACGAGCAAGCCGTCGGCGCCGACCCCTCGCTGCCGGTGGCAGAGGGCGGCGATTCGCGCGCGGTCCAGGCCCGCCGGCGGCAGGCTGCGACCGTCGACCAGGATGAAGTCGTTGCCAGCGCCGTGCATTTTCACGAACCGAAGGCTCCAGGCCATGCCACTTTCCTCCATCACCGCTTGTCTACCGGTCACGTCCCCGCTTGCCGTGTGCTGTCGGTTTCTGCCTCCGTTGGGGAACGCCAAGGCGACAGCGTAACAGGGAAGTTCGGCGTCGGGAAGGGATGTTCAAGACCCGGTTCCACCGTGAGGGAATCCACGACGGCATAGGGTTCCAGGTACCAGGTGACGGTGTCCGTCGTGGCGGCTGCCGGCAACGCGCTGAGCATGCTGTCGCCGTTGGCGTCCACGAAGAAGATGAGCCGGACCAGACCGGGCGGGACGGAGGAAAACGTGAACGAATCGCCCAGCGGCACGACCCGCTTGTGTGGCGGAGGATACTCTTGAGGTGCAGCACTCCAGCCGGTGTCCTCCTCGCTGATAGCCATACTGTACCCCAGCACGGTTCCCGGCCAGGTGAGCAGGCTGTCCACCAACCCGGTCAATCGCCCCGGAGTGCTCGGGTCGTAAAGCATTGTGGTGCTGATTATTCGGTGCCTGGCCGTGTCGGACAAGCTGAAATCATCGGGTAACAAGCGCGTTGCCTCGTTACCACCCGGGCGTAGGTCGCCGTTGCCATCTACGAAGGCGCGAATCATCCACGGACCTCCGGGCACGGGCAGCCAGGGGAAGCTGTAATAGCCCAGGGAGTCGGTTTCCGCCCGCCGCACCATGTCCTGCTGGAAAAATTCTAGAGTGTCGGGTGGCACGTCGTACAGCTCCACCACCCCACCCAGGAGCGGCTCGTCCCGGTACAGAAGTTGGCCGGTCAATTGCCCAGTGGGCAGGGCCGCGGCCGTGGCCAAGGGGTAGCGGTAACTGTGGCGGCTGGGCACGCGGTGCGCATCTTTCAGGCCGGCGGGGATTTCCACCACGATAACCGTGTCCGGCGGCAGAGGTTCGGCCAGGACGATTTCGACGTCGCGGCGGCCGTGCCACATGGTCTTCTCCACCGGCAGGGACGGGTATAAATGCAGAAACCTCTCGGCGGACTGAGGGTCCATCTTCTCGGAGAAGAAAAGAAAGATGGTCTGGGTCTCGGGCAAACCCACGGTTCCCGAGTCAGGCAGCACTCCCACCAGCGTTGGCGGCGTCTCGTCCACGGGTCCACCAGGCGGAGCCTCGATGGTGGCACAGCCAAGACCGATTGCGAGGACGAGCGGAAGGCTCAACCTCCAGAGGGAATGCGTGTTCTGTGTGCCATACACTGGCATGGTCTTGTGCTCAGTCAATCCTGCAATTTCGGGTTAGCGGAGTCACAAGCGGCCATCTGCCGCGGTGCACTCGCTTGAATCCTAGTCGATCAACAGGGATAAGATCGCCCGCTGAACGTGCAGGCGGTTTTCCGCCTCGTCGAAAATCGCCGAGTGCTCACCATCCATCACGGCGTCGGTGATCTCCTCGCCACGATGGGCCGGCAGGCAGTGCAACACGATGTAGTCCGTATCCGCGCCCTGCAGCAGTTCGTCGTTGATCTGAAATCCCTCGAAATCACGCAGTCTCTTGGCCGCCTCGGCTTCCT
>CBDURX010000419.1:0-3215 GCA_965369485.1 uncultured bacterium
ATAGGCCTGTTCGAGACCTCTTTTGCTGAGTACAAGGTGGTCCTGGAGCTCGATCCGCTCTCGATATGGTACAACCAGAGTATGGGCTGGGGTTATTACCATGCCCGTCGCTACGACGAATCCATAGCCCAGTTCAAGAAGACACTCGCCTTGATCGAGGATTTTCCGGATCCCGTGAAGGAATGGCAGGTGCACACTCAGCTCGCGTGGAATTACATCAAGAAGGGTCTGTATGACGAGGCTCTCGCCGAGATCGACGCCTGGAACCCCGATTCTTTTGCCCGTGCCTGGGCCTACGTGGAAGCGGGTAGGCGCGACGAGGCGGCCGAGCTCATAAACAAGTTGCTCGGTGAGCCGGAGGTCCTACCGTATGTGGCAGCTGTCCTGGGTGAGAAAGATCTTGCCTTCCGCAGGCTGGAGGCGATGTACGAGGAACGCAACACGTATATGCTTTTTTTGAAGGTAGGAGTGGAACTCGATAACCTCCGATCGGACCCACGCTACGCTGACCTGCTCCGCCGCATGGACTTTCCCGATTAATGTCACACGCGTGACTTCTGGCATTCTGATCACCGGACGTGGAGCGGCAGCCAGCTGTTCGACAAGCACAGTTTTCAGCAACTTCGAGAGAGGAACCGATGCACGCCGCCAAGGCCATGGACGCGGCCGTCTGCATCGACTGCGGAGCCGGCGTGATGTCCTGCCGGAAAATGAGAGCGGCCCCTTGCGGGACCGCTCTCCACTAGCCTTCTGTGAAAGGTTTTACTTCACGAGGGCCATCTTGTTGACACTGGTATTGCCGAGTGCCTTCGTCTCGTAGAAGTACACTCCGGAAGCCACAGCGCTGCCACCGGCATCGGTGCCATCCCAGGTCACGAAGTCGTTCCCGGCCGAAACCGCCTGATCCAGCAACACCTTCACCAGTTCGCCCCGCAAGTTGTAGATCTTGATGGACAGCTCGCCGTGCCGCGGCATGCTGTACTCGATCTTGGCGCTGGGGTTGAACGGGTTCGGGTAGCTCCGGACCGTGAAGGTCCCTGCGTCGGGCACGTCCGTGGCGGGACTGTTACCGATGTGTCCGAAGTACAGCAGGATGTCGTTCAGCACGCGAGTCCGTGCCGCCATGGGTTGGCCCGGCGAATTGTCGTCGGGGTGTGAGTAGAGGTAGTGGAAGGAATACGGCATGTAGATGATGTTGGCGTCGTAAGTCTCGTTGTGATTCAGCGTGGCCGCCGCGTAAGGATACTGGCTGGTGGCCCCGATGGGATCGAGAAATTCGGCCAGCGTCTGCGTCGTGCCGATGGGCGTCACGGCGTCGAACGTGTTGAAGCCCAAACAGCCGCCATACGCGATCCACTGGTTGATCCCGTTGATGACCCCGTTGCCGGGTATCGCCATGACGCTCGGTGTCGCCTGGTTGTCGATCAAGGGGCGCAGATCGCGGGACGAAAGCGTCACACCGATCCAGTTGTTCACGAAAGCCAGGTTAGCCGTACCCGTCTGGGACATGTCACTGACAATGTCGTCGCCGCTGAGGTACATGTTCTTGCTACTCAGCCGCAGCCAGGAGTCCAGCACACCGACATCGTTGCTACCGTTGACCAAGAAGTCCCCGTTCATGATGGTGGACGTGAATAGGTTGCCACAGTTGTACAGGATGGTCTCATAACCACCGAGCTGCGTTGCCGTGGCGCGGCCACCGAGTCCGTTGCCTTCACCGGCGTCCGGAGCGTTGGTGTAGAACATGTCGTAGTCCACCCCCTCCTTGTACCCCAGGTTCTGGAAGGCGAGGCTGAACTCGTTCTCCGCGCCGCGATTGGCGTTGTCGTTCCAGAACAGGATCGGGGGATGGCCGCCCGGGCTGAGGGTATCGAAACTCGGCAGACCCCGTATGGTGAAGTTAGGATGCTCGATGTTCCCATATGGGTGCTGGTAGGACATGGGGCTGTCGAAGTCGCTGAAGCCCGTCGTGTCGGCGGGCAACAAGGTCGTCCCGATGTCGCCGCTGACGTTGTCCTGTGCCTCAATGTAGTAGTGGACTACGTCTCCCGGGTATAGGAACCCATCGTCCGGTAGGTTGAAGTTGTACCGGTCCTGGACCACCGCCCCGGCGCTCGTGTAGGTCGTGTCGCCGTACACCCAGCCCTCCGTGGGGAAGGTGCGGACGGGATCGAAGATCGGGTTCGGCTTCATCTTGTAGTAAAGCTTCGGCAGGTCGTTCAGCACCGAGCCGGTCCGCACTGCCACGACGTCCGCGAAAAGGCTGTCGCCGGGGTCGTTCCGGTTGTGCGACGGCGGCGAGATGTTCCTCGCCATGTCGAAGCGGATGTTATTGGCGGCCAGGTTCCCGTAGTCGTAGGTCCCGATCTCCGGGAAATTGTCCTGGGCCAGGTTGATCTCGTCCGCGGTCACGCCGGGGCCGGGGAAGGTGAACGCCGCGAAGGCCACGTTGTCGAAGGACGGCGACGGTGTGCCATCCGTGCCGATGTAACCCCAGATCCAGCCGTACTCGCCACAGTCCAGAGCGATCTGGACCCAGCGGCGCCCGGGTACCATGAGCTCCGTCGCGATCACTTCGTGGTTGATCCAGACACCGGGGCCGAACCAGACGGTGTTGTCACTCTGCCACGCGCTCCAGCCGGTCTCGCCGGTCGGATCGTCGGTCGAGCGCACCTGCCAGAGGTAGAAGATACCCGGTGACACGGCTGATAGCTCCTCGTGGGACCAGACCTCCCACCGCATGTAGGCGCCGTCGTACTGATCACCCGGCCACTCGAACGGTTCGGACAGGATCCGGTTGTTGATGTGGAATTCAGGGCCGGCGAGGCCGCCCTCGGGGTTGACGATGTAACCGGCGGGACCGTAGCACCAGGTCGTGCAGAGGTAGCCGCCGGTGCCGGGTACGACCAGCCCGTCGTCGATGAACCCCGCTTGAGGCGTGGTGTTCTCCTTGCAAGGATCGATGTCCGTCAGTAGAGGCCACACCTTGGCGAAGTCACCGACGCCCACGGAGAAGGTGTGGAACCACTGGACCGGCTGAACGCCTTCGCAATCCTCGACGTAACCCTGCAGTTGGGGGCCGGAACCCTGGTCGAAGTAAACCTCGATCAGGTCCACCTGAGCCCCGCCCTGTGAGGGATAGAGGCAGTCCTCGTCGTCGGTGTTGCCGTCGGACTCGAACCGCCAGCGCAGGTAGACCTCGTCGAGACCGGGTC
>CBDURX010000420.1:0-3211 GCA_965369485.1 uncultured bacterium
TGGCGGGGGAAATCGGCGTTCTTGATCAGATCCATGATCATGGGGAAGTCGTTGTGAATCTCGTCGCTGCTCTTGTATTTCTGGTCCTGCAGATGCTGCAGCCCGTTGTGCTGGATGAACTCCTCGATGACATCTGAGCGCAGAAAAAACGACTCGGGCAAGTGCAGGTCGACGTCGGGCGCACTGGGATCCTTCTGCTTGGCCTGGGCGATGATCTTGGCGCCGAGGATCAAACCGCCGGCCTTGCCTCCGATCAATCCGACACCGTCCTCGCTGCCGATGATCCGGTCGATGAGGTCGTCGAAATCCCGGATACGGAGGAAGTGCTTGGCCACGCCGATGAACTCGAGCTGGTCGGAGATGAACTTTCTGATCAGGGCTACGCGTGCAGACATCGACTCCTTGGCGGTAAGGGGGGTCTGTCCCCTGGGGAGGCTGCAGAAGCTCTTGACCTTTTCTGCCAGCAGGCCGAAGGAGACCGCCGGCAGATTGGCGATTTCCTCCAGGCTTTGTGCTTCCTCGCGCGTCCGCGTCAGGTTGACGAGATCGTCCACGTCCTCGCGGCTGAAAGCCCGGGCGGCGTATGCCAGGGTGATGTCCTCGATGGCACTCTTCTCGTCCGCGTTCCAGCGCTGGCCGACCTGCACGTTCTCGGCCAGCGATTCTGGGATCGGCCCTGCAGCGGGTTCACTGCCCGTCTTGGCCTGGCGGTGGATGTCGTCCACGGAAGCGATGCCCCGACTGTGCAGTGCGATGAGAAAAGAACGGATGATGCGCCCGCGCAGCTTGGCGTACCGGTCGAGTCGAGATTCGATATAGGTCCGGATGGCGGCTTCTGCCTCGTCGCTGCGTTTCATGACCTGTCCACCTTCAGCCGGGTTTTAAATTCAGCCCATCGTGTCGTGGTGCACTCAAACGAGTTCGCGGCTGGCCTGCTCGGGCCGGGAAGGATCGAAGCGAACCAGGGCCAGCTCCGGTCCATCGTGGGCCGCCGAGAAGGCGTGCGTATTCCCCATGCGGTCACGCCAGGCTCCAGTCAGGCGAGTGGATTCATGGATGTGGCCGTGCAGGGTGATCAATGGTTGCCGTGAGGCGATGAAGCGCTGGATGGCCACGCTGCCCACGTGTACATCCAGCGGGACGTGGTCGACCTGCTTGCCGTCCAGAGCGGCACGGTCCAGTCGGGTCTGGTAAGGTGGCGAGTGGAAGAGGAACAGGGCCCGCGTCAGATCGTCTTCGCCGGCCAGTTTCACCAGATCCTCCGCTATGGTCCTGTGGCGGATCTCACGTGCAGGTACCGGCACGCTGCGCAAGCCCTCCTCGGGCGAGATGCAGCCGGGGTCGACGTAACGCGAGAGGTCGTACCGTTCCCAATCCTTCAGGAGAAAGGGGGTGGGCGGGACGCAACCGTACCCGTAGACCGTGTAGTCGCCCAGCGTCACCTTGCGGAAGTGGACGTACTCCCACAACTCCTGCCCGCCCGGGCCCGTTATCGCGGCATCGACGATCTCGCCCTCCTGGGAGCGCGGGTCGTCGTTGCCGAGGATCAGGAAAACACGCGGGTAGTCCGGTCCCAAGCCGTCGGCAAGTTCCTGGAAACCCGGGGCGAGGATCTCGTCGATGAAATCACCCGCGGGTTGGTGGGAGGACCAGCTCTGATCCAGGCCGTGGGGTAGAAGGTCGCCACCCAGAAAAACCGCCCGTGGGCGTGCCTCTGCAATGGCCGCAAACAGCTTGCGGTAGCGCTCGATGCGACCGTGCAGGTCGGATGCGAACAGGCAGGGCAGCACGTCTGGCTTTCACTCCTTCACTTCAGGCGTTCGCTTCAGGCGCCAGCTGAGGCCCACGACCGGCGCCAGCTGAGGCCCGAGACCAAATCAAACATCAATCCGGCTAATATGACTCCTTTTTATGTCGGTTTTTACATGTCTATTTTGCAGGGTTTTTCCTCATCTGGCCACTGGGTATTTTCCTCACCTGACAGAGCGTGAAATTCCTTGATTCCCTATGTTCCCGCCCTATTTTAATGACCTGCTTCACCAGTTTGAAGCGATCTTGACGTCTCCGGCCTTTCACGAATGATCTGGGATGGGGGCCGGAGCTTTTCACACACTGCATGGAGTTGATGAAGGAGGATCGTGATGGCCGAGTCCGTTGCTGCCTTTATGGAAGATGTGATTGCCAAGAACCCCGCTGAGAAGGAGTTCCATCAGGCAGTCCACGAAGTCGTCGAGTCGTTGTGGCCGGTTCTGGAGAAGCGGCCCGAGTATAGCAAGGCCAGGATCCTCGAGCGTATCTGCGAGCCCGAGCGGGTCATCATGTTCCGTGTGCCGTGGGTGGACGACAGGGGCGAGGTCCAGGTCAACCGCGGTTTCCGCATCGAGATGAACAGCGCCATCGGTCCCTACAAGGGTGGCCTGCGCTTCCATCCCAGTGTGAACCTGGGCATCCTGAAGTTCCTGGCCTTCGAGCAGGTCTTCAAGAACAGCCTGACGACCCTGCCCATGGGCGGCGGCAAGGGCGGATCGGACTTCGATCCCAAGGGCAAGAGCGATTTGGAAGTGATGCGCTTCTGCCAGGCCTTCATGAGCGAGCTGTTTCGCCATATCGGTCCTAACACCGATGTGCCAGCCGGAGACATCGGCGTGGGCGGCCGCGAGATCGGCTTCATGTTCGGCCAGTACAAGAAGCTGCGTAACGAGTTCACCGGTATCCTGACCGGCAAGGGTCTGAACTGGGGCGGCAGCCTGATTCGCCCGGAGGCCACCGGTTACGGCGCGGTCTACTTCGCCGCCGAGATGCTCGGTACCAAGAACGAGACCCTCGAGGGCAAGAGCTGCCTGGTGTCCGGTTCCGGTAACGTGGCCCAGTATGCCTGCGAGAAGATCCTCGACCTGGGTGGCAAGCCGATCACCCTGTCCGACTCCTCGGGCTACATCTACGACGAGGCGGGCATCGACCGCGAGAAGCTGTCCTACGTCATGGATCTGAAGAACGTCCAGCGCGGCCGCATCAAGGAGTACGCGGAGAAGTTCTCCAGCGCCAAGTACACGCTGGTCGAATCCGGCCTCGATCACAACCCGCTGTGGGACCACAAGGCCGATTGCGCCTTCCCCAGCGCCACGCAGAACGAGATCAACGCCAAGGACGCCGTGAACCTTCTGAAGAACGGTATCAACGTGGTCTCCGAGGGCGCCAACATGCCGACCAC
>CBDURX010000421.1:0-3203 GCA_965369485.1 uncultured bacterium
AAAATTGAGGAATTGGGTCGCCAGCGGCCCTGTGGGGTAACGATCCGCCTCACCATAACCGAGGCCGGCGATGGAACGGCCGCCGCAGGAGTAATTCCAGGCTGCGAATTCGGCCCACCCGTCGACGAGGGTCATGCCGTAGTCGTTGAGAATCTGCTCATAGGAATCCATGACGGTATTGGGGGGGTCTGGGTGGTTATGGCGCCAAGCCCAGAAATCCTGGATCATGGAGATACCGACGGATTCGGTCATCCAGTGCTGCCAGACACAGTCCTCGTAGGAACCGGTGGGGGAATCGAGGGGCACGGTCGGCTGAGCGATGGGACTTTGGCCGGGCAGGTACCAGAGGTAGTCGTTCACCACGTCATAGACGATGTCCTCCATCCAGGTGGCGTCCAGCTCGACCCAGCCACCCTCGGACCAATAGGACTGAGCCCGCTGGCTGGCGTGCTTGAACTCGTGGGCGCAAGTCACCTTGGCTGCACCCCACTGATCGCCCTCGGGATCGTCATTGGGTGGAAAGCCGAGGAAAGTATTGTGTAGCACGATGACGGTCGAAGTTGGGCCGGTGGGTTGAGTGTACCCGTAGATATTGGCCATGGCTTCGAAGCTGACCGAGTAGTAAGGGTTCAGCGGCGGCGCCGTGAAACCGAGAACGGTGATCTCCTGGTCCCAGGAGTAGTCCATGTAGCTGGCGCACTTCTCCACGAAATCGGGCACGCCGTTGGGCGGATCGACGTCGAGGCTGGGCACAGCGTTGATTCCGGTGGTGAAATAGGTCAGGCGGAAGATGCCGCTGGCGCTGATGTGAATGGCCGCCGGATCTTTATCGGACGCGGCCGGAGCCAGGTACTGTTCGATGATCCGGAGTGTGGCAGGCGACAGCTCGTCCCGGGTGCGCGTGTACTCCCAGACGATCGCGGTACCGCACTTCAACGGAGAGAACGTGGCTGGCCGGTATTCCGCGGGCAACTTGGCGGGCTCGAACATGTAATAAAATTTGTAGAGCAGAGCTTCCTCGGCGTTGAGCTTACCGGCCAAAACGGCGGTCTCGACCTTGGTCAGGAAATCCGGCCCGGTCTGCGGGTCGGCCAGCACGAAGGCAGCCGGCAGCAGAACGACGAGGGAACAGATGACAAGGATGCGGCGGATCATGGGCGGAGCCCTCCTTCCGGTGTCAGGGAGCGGAGTGGGTTACGCAATTCAGCGATAGCAACCAGATGTCCGTTGAACGTTTTCCCCTACGGCGTGGCGAGTATTGGAAAACCATCTTTGTGCGAGATGGTGACGACAGAGCCATTAGAATATACCATATACAGCCTGAATTTTCGAGGGTTAGTACGTAAAATCAGCATTCCGGACCTTGGGAGCCCCAGCCGCCGCTCCATTGACAACTCCCGAGAGTGGCGTAGGATATTCTCATGATACACCGATCCAGCCGGCACATTCCCCTTCCAGCGGCCCGGCCGCCTATTTCATGCTCTCGCCGGGGACGAGCCGCATCGTGCCGTGTGGCACTGCACCTCGGCCCACTGCTGCTCCTGGCCCTCGCTGCAAGCGGCTGCCAGCCTATCAAGCAGGAATACCTGCACCAGACTCCGGAGCTGCGTCCACCTGCCGTGCCCCACCCCACCGTGACGAAGGATCTGGTCCAGATCCTGGACACGGGTGTGATCCGCATGATCACTCAGTACAACTCGAGCAGCTACTTCATACACAAGGGGGCCGAGGCCGGGTTCGAGTACGAGCTCTTCTCTCGCTTCGCGAAGGCCCACGGTCTGGGAGTCGAGGTGGTCATCCCGGGGCCGGATGAAGATCTGATCTCACTGCTGAACAGTGGGCGGGGCGACGTCATCGCAGCCGGCCTGATCAGCGACGAGCGGATGTCCTTGTATGCCGCCTTCACCCGCCCCTACAACTTCGTCTACCAGGTTTTGATTCTGCCGGAGTCAGACCAGAGACCGAACAGCCTGGACACCCTGAACGGACTGACCATCCACCTACCCCGCAACTCCATTTACCGCCGAGAACTGCTGGATTTGCGGCGCCGATACGGGTTGAAGTTCTTCATCGCCACATCACGTCCCCTCGTGGAACCCGAGGAATTGATAGCCAAGGTCGCCCGACGCGAGATCCCCGCCACCGTCGTGGATGATCACCTGGCGCGAGCGGCTCTGACCTACCTGGATGGGGCCAAGATCGGCCCACAAATCGGCTCCCAGAAGCCGGTGGCCTGGGCAGTGCGGGAGAACAGCCCCGAGCTGAAGGCCGCCCTGAACAATTTCCTGAAGAAACACTTCTGGGTGACCTCCTCGGGCCAGCGCCGCAGCAAAACCTACGGTATCCTCTACGAGCGTTACTACCGTGACGCACGGCAGATCCGGGGTTTCCAGGAGGTAGCGGACCGAATGGACAAAAGCGGTCGCATCTGCCCTTACGACGACCTGATCCAGGATGCAGCCGAAAGCGCCGGACTGGACTGGCGCGTGGTGGCCGCCCTCACCTACCAGGAATCCCGCTTCGATCCCGAAGCCGTCAGCAGCGCCGGTGCCATGGGCCTGATGCAGGTCCTCCCCCAGTTCGCCGGGCCGGAACAAGACTACCTCCTCGAACCTGCCGCGAACATCCGCGCCGGCGTGCGGTTGCTCAGACAGACATACCGCGCCTACGCCTACCTGGACTCGCTGGACCGGTGGCGCTTCACCCTGGCCACCTACCACGCCGGATACGGCCATCTGTCCGACGCCCGGCGCCTGGCCATCGACATGGGGAAAGATCCCAACCGCTGGGATGGCTCCATTGAGGTCGCCCTACCCCGGTTGATGGAACAGCGCTACTACCGCCAGACCCGCCACGGATTCTACCGGGGTGCCGAGACCGTCGCCTATGTGCAGGCCATCCTTCATCGGTACCGCATGTACCGGCGTTTCGCCCCCGAGTCCGTGGAGGTGGAAGTGACCCTGCCGGGACTGGTCAACCCACCCCCACCACCTCACTAGCCAATGACCCCGGCTAGCGCCGGCGGGCCAGCCAACGTCCCAACAGACCTGCAGAACAGGAGGCCAGGACGAACAGGACGCAGGCCCACAGGAACACCCGATCCAGGCCAAAGAACCGGTAAACAGTGAATCCGATGACCGGGCCGAGCAGACCGCGGATGCCGACCATGGCCACGTGGATTCCCTGGTAATGGCTGCCCAACC
>CBDURX010000422.1:0-3198 GCA_965369485.1 uncultured bacterium
AAAATTCGCTGAATTAAAAAAATGGTAGTGGCTTCGAAATTGTGTCCGGTCTGAAAAACCAGGGATCTCATGACCAAACATGCCATGAAGGATATATGGCATCAAAAACCAGGACCCTCTTCAGGCCGGGCACAATTTCGAAGCCACTACCTACCCCTTGACCACCCCTAACGGCTTCAACCGCACCACCTTGGTGGCCAGCCCGGCCTCGTGTACCGTCTGCACGACCTGGGAAACATCCTTGTACGCCTCCGGCATCTCCTCGGCCAAGGTGCGGTGGCCGCGGGCCATGACCACGACACCGCGCTCTCTCATCTCCTTGATGAGGGCGCGGCCGCGCCCGAACTTCATGGCCTGTTTGCGGCTCATCAAGCGGCCGGCACCGTGGCAGGCCGAACCGAAGGTCTCCTGCATGGCCTTCTCGCCTCCGCGCAGCACGTAGGAGCAGCGGCCCATATCGCCGGGAATCAGGACCGGCTGGCCGATGCTGCGGTACCGCTCCGGCAACTCGGATCGTCCGGCGGCGAAACTCCGTGTCGCCCCCTTGCGGTGGACGCACAACCGGCGCTCGCGGCCGTCGACCTCGTGATTCTCGATCTTGGCGATGTTGTGGGCCACCTCGTATACGGTGACCAGGCTGTCGGCGGCGCGGTCGTCCAGCACCTGGCGGAACGCTTCGCGGGCCAGATGGCTGATGATCTGCCGGTTGGCGAAGGCGAAGTTCACCGCCGCCGCCATGGCGGCCAGGTAATCCTTGCCCTCCTGGGAAGTGAGGGGGGCGCAGCAGAGCTGGCGATCGGGCAGATGGATACCGTAGCTGCGAGCGGCCTGGAGCATCACTCGAATGAAGTCATCGCACACCTGGTGGCCGAAGCCGCGGCTGCCGGTGTGGATCATCAGGGTGATCCGGCCCAGCGCGAGGCCCATGGCCGCGGCCGCCTCGTCGTCGAAGATTTCCTCGACGTATCCGATCTCCACGAAGTGGTTACCCGCGCCCAGTGTGCCCAGCTGGTTGCTGCCCCGTTGCCGGGCTCGCTGGCTGCAGAGGCCGGGGTCGGCGCCCGGCATGGCGCCGGTCTCCTCGATGAGGGGCAAATCTTCGGACCGGCCGTAGCCTTTCCGGACGGCCCAGCTTGCACCCTCGACCAGGACCTGGTCCAGTTCCTGGGCGGAAACCCGGAGCGGTCCTCGCGATCCCACGCCGCTGGGGATGTTTTGAAAGAGGGTCTGGACCAGGTTGTTCAACTCGGGCAGGGCGTTTTCTGCCAGGATGTCGCTGCTCATCAATCTCACACCGCAGTTGATGTCGTAGCCGACCCCGCCCGGGGAGATGATGCCCTCGTCCATGTCGAAGGCGGCCACGCCGCCTATGGGAAAGCCGTAACCCCAGTGGATGTCGGGCATGGCCAGGGAGTAACCCACGATGCCCGGCAAGTGGGCCACGTTGGCCACCTGTTCGTGGGCGTTGTCCCGCGTGATGTCCGGCAGCATCCTGGGGGAGGCGTAGATGCGCCCCGGCACGCGCATGCCATCCCGCTGGGGAATCTCCCAGAGCGCTTTGCCGATTCGTTTCAGTTCGCCGGTGGTCATGTTCGCTCATCCTCGCCGGACAACTGCTCGGGCCCTCTCCGACACAGACAAGATAACCGTGAGCCGGGTCCCACCGCCGCGTTTCTAGCAGCTGCAAAACCTCGCAGGTTCCGGTATACTCATGGAACTGTCACCGCGAATTCCGCCGGAGAGAGCCGTCATGAGAATCAGCCGGATCCTGTGTTTTTTCCTGTCCGTACTCGTCGTCGTAGGCATCGTCTCCTTACGACCGGGCGAGTGGTTACTCCGTCACCCGGGACCTCGTGCGGGGTTCGATATCCCCCGCCCCACCATGCACCGTCTGGACGCCGATGCCGA
Organism: uncultured bacterium; assembly: GCA_965369485.1. Lineage (GTDB taxonomy): Bacteria > Krumholzibacteriota > Krumholzibacteriia > LZORAL124-64-63 > LZORAL124-64-63 > CBDURX01. Next base: position 1,909 of record CBDURX010000422.1, read on the forward strand.
GCGGCGCAACGCCGCCGGGCGGAGGCAGTGGTTCCAGGAGATGCACCGTGCCGCCCCCGGCGTCGATTGGCAAGCCGTCGAGCGGGCCAACGGCCGGGCGCGCCAGGACAAGCGCAACGAGGTGAATCGCGGTCTGAAGCATCGTAATCAGACTAACCACGACCTGATAAACCACGACCTGACAAACCGGGACCTGACGGGGCGCAACCGGGACAAGCGCACCGACAGCCGCTGGAGTGAGCTGGGGAGCCGGAACCTGGCCGGCCGCATGCACGTGGCGGCGATTCCCGTGGCCGGCGACAGTCTCTACGGAGGCTCGTCACGGGGCGGCGTCTGGAAGGGGTCGTTGAGCGGCGAAGGCTGGCGTCCCCTCTCGGACAATCTCTATGGCGGGTCCCACGGTTTGGCCGTGGCGGGGGTGGCGCCGGAGGTCATCACCTCCATCACCGATGGCGGACAGGTCCACTACTCGGATGACGACGGTGCGACCTGGCAGGTCCCGACCGGCATCACCGGCGAGGTGCAGGAAGGGAAGCGGGTGGTGCGGGATCCCGCCGATCCCGACCGCGTCTACCTGATGGTCAAGGTCAGTGGCGAAGGCAAGGTCTTGTACCGCTCCGATGACGCCGGACGTAGCTATACGCGTGTGCTGCAGTTGAACAGCAATGTGGGTGATTTCTGGCTCGACCGCGTCGTCGGCGGCGATGTCTACGTGCTCAAATACAGCACGCTTCAGGTCAGCATTGATCAGGGCGAGAACTGGACGACATTGGGCTCGTTACCTGTCTCACCTGGTCGCGTGGTGCTGTCGGCCAGCGAGGCTGGCGCACCCACCTTCTACGCGGCGGCCAAGATCGGCAACCAGTGGCGGCTGTATCGTTCGATGGATGGGGGCCAGACCTGGAGTTTTCGTTACAACATCAACGACTTCTGGGAAACGCTGTGCGCATCCATCACCGACCCTGACCTGGTGGCCTTCGCGGGGGTAGAGCTGTGGCGTTCGACCAACGGCGGCGGCAATTTTATCAAGGTGAACAACTGGTGGGAATATTACGACGACCCGCTGCACAAGCTGCACGCTGATTTTCCTGGTCTGGACTGTCTCTGGATCGCTGGGAGCGAGGTCTTCTACGCTGCCACCGACGGCGGCCTCTATCGCAGCGATGATGGCCTGGCCACGGTGTCCAACATCTCCCTGCTCGGGTTGGGGGTCAGCCAGTACTACAGCTGTCTGACCAGCGTGAACGATCCCAACCTGGTCGCGGCCGGCTCCCAGGACCAGGGTTATCA
>CBDURX010000423.1:0-3195 GCA_965369485.1 uncultured bacterium
GATAATGGCCTGGCAGGCCGCTTCCACATCGTAGGACACACGCTCGAACTTGATCGTCCCGGCGGCCTGATCCCAACAAACGAACGCGGCCCGGTCGTCACCGTCCCTCGGCTGCCCCACGCTGCCCGGATTGACCATCGTACTGACGTCCGGGTCGATGGTGAAGGGATGATCCTCACCATAGACCAAGTCTTCACCGTCCCACAGGCAAGGATCGTGGGTGTGGCCGAAAAAGCAGAGACGAGTCATGCCGTCCTGCGCCACCAGCTGGCTCATGTGGGCGATCAGAGCTTTGCCGAAGAGGTAGTGATCCCTACCCGCGGGCGATCCGTGCACGAGGAGGGCGTATTCGCCCAACCGGATCGTCTCGGACATTTTCAGCAGGTAATCCCGGTTCGCGGGGGTGAGAACCTCGCGGTTGTGCACGGCCGCTTCGTAGGCGTACTCGTTGAAATCACTGCCCAGATTCTGGCCGCTGACCACGGCGTCGTGATTGCCCTGCAGAGAGCGGATGCCGCGCTGCAGGAGCCGTTCGACACACTCGTTGGGGTTCGCTCCGTAACCCACCACGTCACCCAGGCAGTAGGTCGTCTCACACCCGATGGCGTCGATGCTGGCCAGGACCGCCTCGAGAGCCTGAAGGTTGCTGTGGATGTCGGAGATGATCGCTATCCTGGACACGGCAGCGTTTCCCCTCGTCGCCCGGCAACAGCGGGTCGTCCGCCTTCGTCAGCCAGCCATCCTTCCTCCCGGGGAATGATAACAAAGTGTACCCGTACAGACAAACAACCGTCCGGTAGTGGGCGGGGAGTATGACACCCGCTGTCGCCCCACAGCTTGAAGCTACTCCTTCGGCGGCAGGTTCTGCATGTCGGCCTCCATCCTGGCGATCCGCTCGGGGTCGAGGGGGTTCACCGTGACGCTCTTGGCGCCGGCACTCATGGTGAAGACGGTCACTTCCCACCAGGCCGCCGGAATGTTGCCGTTCTGATCGGCCACATCGAAAAAGTGCGGACCGTACTCCGAGGGAGCTCCCCCGTTGAGCCACACCGCCACGCTCGCATTGGATGAGAGATCGCTGTGCATGCTCCAGGCGTTGATCCTCACCACATAAGTGCCGTTGATGGCGCTGGTGGCCGTGAAGGTCTCGGGGCCGTAACCGTTGACGTCGTCTATGTCCAGGAATCCGTCCGAGATTTGCGGGTGGCCATAATAACAGTGCTCGCCCAGGGGATTCCAGACGTGCAGGTCGATGTCCGACGTGGGCGAATCCCAGCTCAGAGTGATCACGACGTCGTCCGGCACGAAGGTGCCGACGACCGTCAGCGGTATGCTGAGGCCGGTGTTTCCATTGAGTCCCGTAGCCCGGTAGCGGAGGATGTTGTCTCCGGAGAATATGCTCGCCGCATTGCTGACGGTTCCACCCACGACCGCGATGAGCTGGTCCACGGAGTTCAAGGTCAGCACCACCAAGTTGCCGTCGTAGGGGGTGCGGCCGCCCCCGGCATCCTCCAGCTCGACACTGCCGCTGATGGTGATGACGTTGTCGTCGAACTGCGCGCCTTCCTCGGGGGAGAGATTGAAGAAGACCGGACGCGGCCAGCCGGGCACACTCAGCACGGCGTGAACACTGCTGAAGCCGCCACTGTAGTTGACCACGTCGATGTACTCGTTGTAGCCCTCCTTGTAGATCCGCACCTCGTGGTCGCCCAGAGCAATGTGCGTCAGGGTGTCGGGGGTCGTCAGGCCGGTGCCGGCCCCGTCCAGCATCACGCTGGCCCCGGAGGGCGTACTGTCGATGATCAGGCCGCCGACGGTGGCGCTACCGGCAGCGGAGATCACGCTGTCCAGACCCGACCAGGTCATATCCATGGGCACGAGGCGGGCATCGAGACTGCTCAAAGAGGTAGCCAGCGCCAAATCGTAGCCCGACCGCACGTCCCAATCCCAGACGAAGCCGTCGGAAACGCCCTGGAAGCCCAGGTAGGGGTACAGGCCGATCCGCCACCCGGGCAGCGAGTAGACCTGCATGGTGATGACCGGCTTGACGTAACAGCGCACGCTGCCAAGGGGATAGCCATCCATCTGCGCCTGACCAGGCCCGGCCTCCAGTTCGCTCTCCCAGACCTGGGACCATTCGGACGACGAGTACCTCATGCCCGCCTTCACGCTGCCGGAATGGCCGACGTTGTAGTGGATACTCAAAGGACTCAGCAGGGCCAGAGTGCAACCGCCGTAGACTTGCAAGGTGATCGTCCGGACGATGGGGACTTCGCCGATCCAGCTCACCATGGTGTGTGTGATGGAGTGGAGCAGTGTCGGTGCGGCTTCGTGGAAGACCGAATCGCTGGCACTGACCTGCAGGTCACCGGACAACTCGATCTCGCCGGAGATCGTGGCCTCGTAGTTCCACACACGCGAGCCCTCGATCAGGTAACTGATACCGAGATTTGGTTCGAAGGCGAGACGACCCGTGTTGATGGTCGCCGCCACGTCCTTCGACCTGACCGTCCCCGACAGCAGCGAAACGTCCGAGAAAATCAATTCCCCACCGGCAACCGTGACCCCTGGCGCGGTGTAGTTGACCCGGGATTCGATGGTGTGCGGATCTGGCGCCTTGCCGCCGCCGATGGGCTCGAAGGAGACTAGAAAGGAGTCGTCGACACTGCCGCGGATGACGGCGTCGACCAGCGCGGCGTCGGCCGTCTGCAGAACGAGCGTGCCGCCGTTGTTCGAAACCGCATTCACACGGCGGATGTGGCCGCCGCTGACCCGGTCGACCCAGACGTCGCCGGCGACGACGGCCGGCGCCTCGCCGCTGTAGCTGTAGGTGTAGAAGCTGTCGTCGATGGCGACCAGGGTCACACCCTGAGCGACAAAGGTGTGCTCATTGATGACAGTCGCAGGATATCCGGGTGGTCTGGTATCCTCGTTTTCCGTGGGGCTCGAGCAGCCGGCATACAGACCAGCCAGCAACGCGATCAGAGCCGTCCCCACCAGGGTCGTGCGGCGATTCATCATCAATCTCCCATCGACGGGTATTCCTCGGCAGACGTAAAAAGGGCGGGGCGCGGAAAGGCCTTGCCCCACTGGTCTACCTTCGGGCGTCTGGGGGAGGTGCTTTAATGCGGATTATTCAGAATAGCACAAAGCCCCCTTCCCTGGGCTCTTCTGGTAAGCAAAACCGCGTTGGTC
>CBDURX010000424.1:0-3192 GCA_965369485.1 uncultured bacterium
TCCGATGCCTTGACATCTGGCACTTTAGCGGCAATTATGCCAACTATGTTTACGAGACGTCTCCAGCCACCCAGAGACTCGATCTTTCTGTTCGGGCCCCGTGGAACCGGGAAGTCCACCTGGATCCGTCAGCACTTCGGCGATGCGGTCATATACGATCTCCTCAACACAGCCGAATCACTGCACCTCAGCAAAGACCCCTCCACCTTGTTCCGACAGACCGAGACGCTGCCGCGCGGCAGTTGGGTGGTGATCGATGAGGTTCAGAGGGTCCCGGCCCTCCTCGACGAAGTGCACCGGCTGATCGAGACACGGGGTTTGAAGTTCGTGCTCTCCGGGTCAAGTGCCAGGAAGCTCCGGAGAGGCGGCGTGAACCTCCTCGCGGGGAGAGCTCTCGTTCGGCACCTCTTTCCGCTGGTCTCGGCCGAGCTGTCGAGCCAGTTCGACGTGAACGCCGCTATGGTTCACGGCACACTCCCGCTGGCGATCGGAGGAGATGATCCCCCTTCCTTCCTGGTGAGCTACGCTGAGACGTACCTACAGGAGGAAATCCGCGCTGAAGCACTGACTCGTAACATCGGCGATTTCGGACGGTTCCTGGAGATCGCCGCCAGGCAGAACGGCCAACTGACCAACGCTTCAAGCATCTCGCGCGATGCCGCTGTGAGTAGGCAGACAGTGCAGAACTACTTCGAGGTCCTGGTTGACACATTGGTGGGCTACTGGCTGCGGCCGTGGAAGCTCAAGCGATCGACCAAGCAGACATCCCACCCGAAGTTCTATCTATTCGATTGCGGTGTGGCCAGGGCCTTGGCCGGGAGGGTCGCCTACCCACCGACGGAGGAAGAAAGAGGCATCCTCCTCGAAACGTTGATACTGAACGAGATCCGGGCGTTCATCGGCTACGCGAAACAGCATTACCAGCTCCATTTCTGGCGCAGCCAGGGTGGTGTCGAGGTCGACTTCTTCTGTGAGACTTCGGACGGTTTCGTGGCAATCGAAGTGAAGGCATCAGCCAGGTGGGACAAACGATACAACCGTGGACTGAACCGTATGCGACAGGAACTCGGACGAAACCGCGTCTCCTGCTACGGGGTTTACCTCGGCGAACGGCGGGCGACGTGGGACGGAATCCAGATCATGCCGGCGGTCGATTTCCTGGAGCAGGTGTGGGAGGGGGAGGTTCTGCGCTGACGCTTGGATCAAGGAGGCGCGAGAACGAGCCATGCCGGGTGCGGTAGAGACCTGGGCCCCGGAAGCTGTCATCGTGGCCACACCCGCATCAGCGCATGCCGCCGCTAGGGGCCCCTCCGTTCCCGCCAGCCGCGGAGAAGTCCGCCCAGCAGTTGGCGGGTGAAGTAGGCCCCGGCCAGTATCGGCAAACTGGCGAGCCGCCAAACAACTCCAAACAGGAGCCTGAGTACCACCACGAGCGGCACCGGTGCGTGCACCGCCACGAACCAGGATCGCGAGAAGTTGCGCAAACCGGCCCGCCAATACCCGAATGGCACATTGACCGCAACGATAGCGAAGGCAAGAGGTAAGAGCCGGGTTGAGAGTGTCATCGAGGCAGGTGCTCCCGCCCATGTCCAGCACTTCCTTGCAGCACCGGCCGTCGGTCCAGGTGATCCGTAACGGCTTCATAGCCCAAGGCGAATTCAAGTACACTCTGGTCCTCACCGGCGCGACCGATCAACTGCATGCCCATTGGCCTACCCTCGCTGTCGAATCCAACCGGCACATTGACGACTGGAACGCCGGCAAGCGAGCCACCGATAACGACTTCCATCCACCGATGATACGTGTCCATCCTCCTGCCATCGATCGACTTCGGCCAGTGGATCTCCTTCGCGAAGGGAAAAACCTGGGCGGTGGGCAACGCAAGAACATCAAACGACGTAAACAACTTCTCCAGCGCCCGGTACCAATCGGCTCGGGCGATTCCCGCTTCGTAAACCTCAGCGGAAGAGATAGTGAACGAGCCTTCAATCTCCCAGATAGCCTCGGGCTTCAGGAGCTTGCGGGTCTCGGGATCATCGTACAGCTCCATCATGCCATTACGTGACCAGTGGCGAAGGGTCAGCCAGCTTTGCCAAAGCCTCGCCATGTCATATTCGGGGCTGCAGACTTCGACAATCGCACCATGCTCGGTCAATGTGGCGAGGCTTGCTTCACACAATCCCAGAACCCCAGGCTCCATCGCCAGGTACCCCTCGTAGTTCCCCATCCAGCCTATCCTGACGCCGGTCATCCTGGTTGCGTCGAAGCCCTCGAAAACCGGCATTGGGTCTCTGAGACTCATCGGGTCGCCGGCATGATAGCCGGCTATGCTGTGCAGAAGTCGAATAGCATCCTCGACATTTCTGCCCATGGGGCCACCGACGCTCAGTTGCTGGTAGTAGAGGTCGCCGCTGCCGCTGGAAGGCACTCTGCCCTGACTCGGTCGGAAACCGATCACGTTGTTGAATGCGCCCGGATTCCTCAACGATCCCATCATGTCCCCACCATCTGCGACAGGCAGCATGTGAGTTGCCAGACCGCATGCCGCACCGCCACTGCTTCCGCCGGCCGTCAGACCCGGGTCGTAGGCACTGCCCGTCGCGCCGAAGACCGGATTGTAGCTCTGGGACCCCATTCCAAATTCCGGAGCATTGGTTTTGCCGATGAAGATTGCACCCTGTGCACGTATCCGGCCGATCATGAAATCGTCATTCTCAGCAATCGTGCCGGCGAATATCGGTGACCCGCGACTGGTGGGCAGGCCTTTGGCGTCCGACAGGTCTTTGACGGCATGCGGCATTCCGTGCATCCAGCCCCAGTACTCCTCCTTGTCCAACGCCCGGTCCGCGAGCCCCGCCTGTCTGATCAACTCGTCGTCGTCGAGCATGCTGACAATGGCGTTGTAAACCGGGTTGTAGCGGTGAATCCTCTCCAGGTATGACTGCATGACTTCAACACAACTGACCTGCCGCTGCCGAATCGCCGCAGACAATTGTGATGCACTCATGCTGGTAATCTCAGCCGGCATCTCCCGCGGCAATGCGGCGGATGTCCCCAGCATCGGCACAGTCAATGTAGCGCCAAGGCCTGCGGTTGTTTTGAGGAACCGTCGCCGGTTCATATCCTTTTCGAATGCGTTCATGGCACCGTAATTCCTACCCTTCCTTATCGATTATGTCCAAAAAGTGCATT
>CBDURX010000425.1:0-3191 GCA_965369485.1 uncultured bacterium
AATGGTTTTCTGCCATGTGGACCGGTCTACGCCATGGCGCTGGGCAGTGTGGCCACGGCCAAGCCGGTACTCGGCGGTGCTGCAATGGTGGTGTACGGCCTGGGCACCATGCCCGTCCTTCTGGCTCTGGGTCTGGGCGCCGGGCGGTTGGCGCCTGCCGTACAGAAGAGATTCAACCGGGCCGGGGCCGTCCTCGTGTTGGCCATCGGCTTGCAGCTCGTTCTGCGCGGTGCCGCAGCGTTTGGTTGGATCGGTCATCTGAGGTTCGGGGAGGTGGTGATCTGGTGATATTCGAGGTTTCCACGCCTCACAAGCCGTCTTCACGAATAATGCGAGCTGGCAACCACCATTCCTTCTGCTTATAGTGGGTTAATACCTGGATTATTCAGTCTGACAGGGCTGCGATGGGGGAGCATCGTGCGGCGGTGGGCTTGTGTGCTCAGCCGCGATCGAGGAGGATGCTTCCATGATTTACGGATTTCCGAACAGCTTCCCTGACAGATCCCTTTACATGACTCGTCACCTGTTCCCCTTCATCCCGCTCATCCTGGTCATCACGGCATTCCTATCCTACCCCGCCACCGCGGATGACATGGTGCGCCAGGTGGATTCATTCCACCCTCCCTTCTTTGCCGAGTTCCAGGATGTCGAGATCGCCAACGGAAAACTCTACGTCTTCGGGGTCGGTGGCATGGGCATCGTCGATCAGGCCACGCTCTCCTTCATCGGACGCTACGAACCACCGGGCGGCCGACTCTTCAAGGGAGCCATCGCGGGGATTTTCGCCTATGCCGGTGCACGGGAGGACTTGCTCCACGTCATCGACATGACCAACGAATTGAACCCCTTGCTGGTCGTGACCCACGGCGCGGCCGGCAGTTCCTACGAGGGGGTCGCGGTCTACGGTGGCTACCTGTACGCCGCCCGCCACAGCGAGGGCATCGAGGTGATGAATCTGGATAATCCAGCCGTGCCCCTCACCGTCGCCGAGGTCACCGGACTGAGCAACAGCTGGGACCTGGCCTTCCAGGGTGACTACGCCTTCGTCGCCGACGGCGGCGGTGGCCTGGCGGTGCTCGACATCAGCGACCCCACTTCTCCCCAGCACCTCTACTCACGGCCCACCTCGGGGGCAGCCTCGGACGTGGACGTCGAAGGCGGTCTGGCCCTGGTGGCCTGCGGCAGTGCCGGCGTGGACGTCTTCGACCTCAGCAACCCTGAAGACGCGCAGTGGGTGGGGAACTACAACAGTCCGGGCCTGGCCCTCATCCTGGATGCCGTGGGTGACAAACTGTTCGTGGCCGACTGGGACAATCTGGAGGTTATCGACCTCAGCACTCCGGTCAGTCCCAGCCGGATAGGCTGGGAGAACACTCGTTGGCGAGCCATGGGGCTGGCCGCCGATGGCGACCGCGCCTACGTGGCCGACTGGGGCTTGTTACAAGCTTACGAGTTCGGACCCACTTTCCAGGGTGACATCGACCTGCCTTTCCGTGGGATCACCTTCGACGCCGTGCCGGTGGGTGATTCCGCTCAGACCACCTTCCCGGTCATCAACACCGGGGGCGCACCCCTCAACGTCACCTCGGTCCAGACCTTCAACAGCAGTTTCACGATCGAACCGCCCACCAGCTTCGTGGTCGCACCGGACGCCACGCACGAGGTGACCCTCACCTTCACCCCCGACCAGCCCGGTTTCGACGCGACCTTCGTACGGATCGACTCTGACGACCCCGACGAACCCAACCGCTCCTTCCCCTGCTCGGCGGATGACGACCCCTTCTCCCTGGACATCGGAGAGGAGGCGCCCGGATTCACATTCCAGGACATGGGCGGAGTCACTCACAATCTCTCCGACTACCTCGGCAGGGTGGTCGTGCTGGCGTTCTTCGCCAACTGGTGACCAGCGTGCGGTCCGGAGTTTTCGGACCTCGAAGGAGCGATCTGGCAACGGTTCCAGGGGCAGGACGTACAACTGCTGGGCTTGAACGGCGGTAACGAGTCCATGCAGGTGCTGCAGATATTCGTCAACACCTTCCAGCTGAGCTTCCCCGTGCTCGTCCAGGCCAACTCCGCATACTCGGTTTACGCCCAGTCACCCTCAGCTTCTCCCTATCCCCTGGACTACATCATCGATCAGACCGGTCACGTGGCCTACTTCAACACGGAGTACGACCCGGATGCCATGGTCACGGTGATCGACCAGCTCCTGGGCAACTCGCCCGCCATTGCCGTGGCTCAGCCCAGCCTGGATTTCGGGCCCGTGGCCCTGGACCAGAGTGCCCAGCTGCTGCTGGAGATCAGTAATGAGGGTAGCGGAGAACTGCAAATTCACACCATCGCTGCCGGGAGTGAGCACTTCACGACCAATCTGAGCGCGCTGACGGTGCCGCCTGGCACCTCGCGCATATTGATAGTGACCTTCTCTCCCCAGGATCTGGGCCCCCTTGCCGACACACTACAGCTGTTCAGCAACGATCCCGTGAATCCGCTCCTCGCGGTCGAGCTACAGGGCGAGGGCACCGCAGCCACGGCCGTGGACGATGTGCCTGCAAAGGTTTTGAGCTTGAGCAACCACCCCAACCCCTTCAATCCGGCGACTCAGATCCACTTCACCTTACCCGGGACAGGTAGTGCCTGGCTCACCATCTACGACCTGCAGGGCCGCGCGGTCAGGCATCTCCTGCAAGGTGAATCGCTGAATGCGGGGGAACACGTTCGCCGCTGGGACGGCCGGGGCGACGCCGGCGGGTTCGTTCCCTCGGGTGTGTACTTCGCCCGGTTGCACGGCGGCGGTGTGCAGGTCACGCATAAGATGACGCTTGTTCGATAATGGTGTGGGGGGTAATTGTATGATTCGACCTCGATGTCCATTCGTGAGTAATCCGGGTTAATATTCAGCTGACATCCTTCTATTGGTCTCACATGATACCTATATGATCAGGCCAGATTTGATGTTTACTGTTGTGAATTTGGCCGAGTTTGGGTTGCACGCGGGGACCCAGAAATCAGGAATACCGAAAAATGGGCTGTTTTAGTTAACAGGGAACCTGTCTGGGATGGTGATCGGCGCCTGTATAACTGCATGAAATCAAAGCGATAGCGACGCCCCGTTCCTTGGCTAAATTCTCTGCTGAAAACTGAGCATGACCCGAATGGCCCTCCGGGGCTAAAAACCAGCATTTCTTGCT
>CBDURX010000426.1:0-3174 GCA_965369485.1 uncultured bacterium
GGTTGCTGATCTGACCCTGACCTACAACCGCGCCCGCCAGGAGGCTATCACCAACGAAATGCTCGACATCGTCGGCGGGGCCGAGGCCCTGGCCAGCGCACGGTCTCTGTGAGTTGAGAATTCCGAGTTCTAGGGGAGGTGACAATGGCGGCAAAAGCCTACGTTCTTATCCGGACTGCGCCGGGGCTGACCAAGTCCATCTATGGCACGCTGCGGATCAGCCCGGTAGTAAAATCGGTCGAAATGATCGCCGGCCCGTACGACCTCATCGCCGTCGTAGAAGCAGCCGACGCCAACAAGATCCTGGCGACGATCATGAATGACGTCCGTCCGGCAGCCGGAATCCGGGATACGTTGACCTGCTTGGTCATACCCGCTGAGGGATAGTGCGCGCGGTAATCCGATCTACTGCTTCGCTGCAAAGCAAACGAAGCGAGAGGAATATCTGAGGAGGACTGATGGCAAAGGGGAGCAGGGGCCGAGTCGTGCAGATCATGGGCCCCGTGGTAGACATCGAGTTTCCAGCCGGAGAGTTGCCCGAGATCTACGACGCCGTCGAGATTCCTCGCAACGGCGGCCGGCTGGTGGTGGAAGTAGAGCAACAGCCGGGGAGCAACTGGGTTCGGTGTGTGGCACTGGATGCTACCGATGGCCTGCGGAGGGGGATGGAGGCGATCTCTACCGGCGAACCCATCAAAGTGCCGGTGGGACCCGCGACGCTGGGCCGCATCTTCAATGTTCTCGGCGAAGCGATTGACAACGCGGGGCCTGTGGAAGCCGAGCTGTACTATCCCATCCACCGCCCGGCTCCATCCTTCGAGGAACAGGTCACCCAACCAGAGTTCCTGGAGACCGGCGTGAAGGTGATCGACCTGATCGCGCCGTTCACCCGGGGCGGCAAGACTGGCGTGTTTGGCGGGGCCGGCGTGGGCAAAACGGTCATCATCATGGAGTTGATCCGCACCTTTGCCACCGTGCACAAAGGCTATTCGGTATTCTCCGGTGTAGGCGAACGCTCCCGCGAGGGAAACGACCTGTGGCACGAGATGCGCGACTCGGGCGTCATCGACAGCGTGGCCATGGTCTTTGGCCAGATGAATGAGCCACCGGGCGTGCGCCTGCGGGTGGGCCTCACCGGTCTGACCCTGGCCGAGTACTTTCGCGACGAGGGCCTCGACGTGTTGCTCTTCATCGACAATATCTACCGCTTCGTCATGTCCGGTTCCGAAGTGTCGGCCCTGCTGGGGCGGATGCCCAGTGCCGTTGGTTACCAGCCTACCCTGGGCACCGAGATGGGGGAGCTGCAGGAGCGGATCGTTAGTACCCGGAGGGGCTCCATTACCTCGATGCAAGCGGTCTACGTCCCGGCCGATGATTACACTGACCCGGCGCCGGTTGTGACCTTTGCGCACCTGGATGCCACCATCGCCCTGGAGCGCTCTATCGCCGAGCAGGCCCTCTACCCGGCGGTGGACCCCCTGGGCTCGACCTCGCGTATCCTTGACCCGCACGTCGTGGGCGAAGAGCACTATGCGGTGGCCCGTGAAGTGCAGCGCGTCCTGCAACGCTACAAAGACCTCCAGGACATCATTGCGATCCTGGGCATCGACGAGCTTGCGGAGGAGGACAAGCAGGTGGTCGTTCGCGCCCGCAAGATCCAACGCTTCCTCAGCCAACCGATGTTCGTCGCCGAAGCGTTCACCGGCCGGCCGGGCCGCTACGTGTCCGTCCAGGAAACGGTGCGCGGCTTCAAGGAGATCCTCGATGGCAAGCACGACGACCTGCCGGAGCAGGCCTTCTACATGGTGGGCGGCATAGACGAGGCAGTGGAAGCAGCAGAGAAGCTGTAGGGGAGAGATTGAGGCTTAGATGGCCCAGATACGTTGCGAAATTGTGACCGCCGAGCGCATCGTCTTTGATGACACCGTAGACATGGTTGTCGCCCCGGGTATCGAAGGGCAACTGGGCATTCTGCCCAACCACGCCCCGCTGATCACTTCCTTGACCTACGGAGAACTGGCCATCTTCCGGGAGGGCCAGCAGGACGAGTTCATCGCCATCGGAGGCGGCTTTATGGAAGTGGGGCCTGACTGCGTGACCATCCTGGCCGATTCGGCGGAGCGAGCTGAGGAGATCGACGAAGAACGGGCAAGGGCCGCCCACCTCCGTGCGGAGGAGACCATGACCCGGGAGTACGAGGAAGATGTGGGAGTGGATCCGGCCCGCGCCCGGGCTGCCTTGCGCCGGTCCGCGATCCGACTCAAGGTAGCCAGGCGCCAGCGCCGGCGCGGTCGAGGAGCGCCCGGGCCAGGCCAGGCACCAGGCATAGATCAGTAGGGCGATTCTGGATTTCCCACGAATTCGACACCAGCGCTTCTGTGCACGGGTCTTCGGCAATCCAGAATCTAGAGTCCAGAAGGGTGAATCGAGTGATGGATGTTAGGTAAGCAAATCGGCATAGACCTGGGCACTGTCAACGTCTTGGTCTGGGTCAAAGGTAGGGGGATCATTCTGGAAGAGCCCTCTGTCGTGGCCATCGCCACCAACGACAACAAAATCGTGGCTGTGGGCAGCGATGCACGGGATATGCTGGGCCGCACGCCGGATACTATCGAAGTGGCACGACCACTGCGCGACGGTGTCATTGCCGACTATGTGGTCACCGAGGCCATGTTGCGCTATTTCATCGAAAAGGTTGCTGGCCGTCTGCGTTTGTTCAAGCCCCTGATCGCCATCAGCGTACCTGTGGGTGTTACCAGTGTAGAGAGCCGGGCCGTGCACGACGCCGCCATTCAGGCTGGTGGGCGTGAAGCCTATCTGATCCCCGAACCACTGGCGGCTGCCCTGGGTGCTGGCATGCCCGTGGGTACGCCCACGGGCAATCTGGTGGCGGACATCGGCGGAGGCACCAGTGAAGCGGCTGTCATCTCTATGAACGGCATAGTCGAATTCGCTTCGGTGCGAACGGGTGGCGTCCGGATTGACGAAACCATCATCGGCTATGTCAAGCGCAAGTACAACCTGATGATCGGCGAGCAGACGGCCGAGGATGTCAAAATCAAGATCGGCAGCGCTCTGCCCCCGGAGGAAGAGGAAGAGGAAGAGATGAGCATGGAGGTTAGAGGCCGGGATCAGGTCTCAGGCCTGCCCAAGACCATCCGCATCACCTCTGCC
>CBDURX010000427.1:0-3165 GCA_965369485.1 uncultured bacterium
AACTGGCAGTGGACCAACGAGGGCCATTTGAAGAGTTACCAGGTTCTGCGGGCCGATGCCAATGAAGCCTACGACCGCCGTGATTTCATGATCCTGTTCGCAATTGTCAACCGCGCCGTGTCTGTATACGATGCCGTGCGCAACAGCGTGGATGACAGGCTCAATTACGACGTGCTCGGCTTCCATGTAAAATTCGATGTAGATCCTTTTTTGAACCACCCGCGCGCCGAATTCGTCGCGACGCGCAATTTCTGATGACTAACACCGAAGGACAGAGGATCGTGCTGATCCCGGCCATGCTGGCTTCTTTAATGGTGGTTTTACTGGTTGGTGGCTGTGCCAGCGGAACTGCGGGGGACGCTCAACTGCACACAGGTCGAGAGTCGTCGTCGCAGAAGCCAGTTCTGCAGGCGCCCGGTACGCTGCCGGTACAACTGGAATTCCTCTACGTCTTCGAGAACACGCGAAACGCTCCTTACTATCCCATAACCGGCATCGGCGGGGTCGACTACTCAGCTGACGGTACTCTCATTTTCTGCGACGAGAAGGGTGGACGGCTGCACGGCTTGGATCCGCGCACCCGGGAGTGGTTCCTCTTCGACGTCGGCCCCGATCGTCCCTTCCGCCCTGTGGATGTCCGCGTTGACGGCTTTACGGTGCTTGTGCTGGACATGGGCAGTCGCTTGTTGTTGCGCTACAAGATGGACGGTGCCTTCGAGGATCGCCTGGTCAACTTCCTTCACCTCGATCCGGTCATTCCACGGTTGCCGGTGGCTTTTGACATCGATCGTGACGGTCGCGTCGTGGTCACGGATGTGGCCGAGCAGCAACTCCTGGTTCTGGATCCCTTTATGACTCTGATCCAGACTGTGGGCGAGGCTGGGCCGCACCACGAGCAGTTCAACGAGCCCAGCGGTATCGTGTTCCTGCCCGATGGTGGGTATGCAGTGACGGACCGTGGCAACCGCCGCTTGCAGCGATTCAACCGACTCGGGTACTTCGAGGCCATCGCCGGTGGAGAGTTTGATCTGCACAATCCGTTGGTGGCCCCTCAGGGTATCGACTGCGACGACTATGGCAACCTTTTCGTCGCCGACCCGCCCATGTCGGCCGTGCACGTGTTCTCCAGCTCACTCCAATACCTGTTTAGCCTGGGATCCGAGGCCGGTCTCCTCGCCGCCCCCGAAATTCCCCTCGATGTGGCCGTCGGTCCGGATGACCTGCTGGCTGTCACGGACAGGGGTCGTCAGGCACTGCTGGTTTACAGGATCCTTTACGAGTAATCGGTCCAGGGGAGGTGCGTCGTGGGGAAGAATCGACTTCCCGCATCCCCTGCCCGACAGGACATGTTTGTTTACCGCTACAAACCAGCGAGTCTTGTGGCCACCGCGCTGCTCCTGTTCCTCTTGGTGACAGCTGGGCGTGCAACCGCCGAAACTGCCGCAGCCGATTCTTCCCTGGCCCCCAAGGAAACCGAGATCCATCTCCTGGCACCAGGAACCGAGAGCGTGCGACTGGCCCACGCGTTCATCGATCCGGACTCGTTCGAGGCGGCGGTCAACGGTCAGGCTTGGGAGCAAGGCCGGGACTACCGGTTGCGGAGTCGGGATGGCGCCTGGATTCCCCTGCGGCCGCTGGGCGAGGTCGGAGGAGTGGCAGTATTGGTGATCCTGAAATATAGATTTCGCCCTGTCCCTGTGGCCCCCCGGGTTGACCTGCACCGTGTGGCCACATCGCCGACCGAAACGTTGGAGCCCGGCACTGCGCCGGCGATGACAACCGCGGCCATTCCCGAGGAGAGTGTGGGACAGCTTGACGTGCGCGGCAGCAAGACGGTGCAGGTGTCGTCCGGCAACCGCCGCGAGGTTACCGTGGACCAGAACCTACGGCTGTACATCTCTGGGCAGCTGACCAAGGACATCACGGTGACGGCCACCTTGACGGACGACAACCTACCTGTAGTTCCGGAAGGGAACACGGAAGAACTGCAGGACGTGGACCAGGTGCTTATCCAGCTGCAGGCTCCGCAGTGGGAAGCTACCCTGGGTGATTTCGTGGCCGAGCGTTCCGGGACTCTCTTCGGTAACTACCGCCGCAAGCTGGAAGGTTTCTCCGTGGCGGCGACACCGGGTCGCATCGGCGCGGATATAATGGCCGGGTCGCCCCGCGGTATCTACCGCACGCGCCAGCTCCGTGGCCAGGAAGCCAACCAGGGACCGTATCTTCTCGGATCCGGCGATGCAGGTGACAACATCTTCATCGTTGCCGGTTCGGAGAAGGTCACCCTCGACGGTGAGCGGTTGACCCGGGGTACGGACCGCGACTACGTCGTCGACTACGTGCGGGGCGCCATCACCTTTACTTACCGGCGATTGATCACGGCGGAGTCCACAATCGTGGTGGAGTTCGAACAAGGTGAGGGACCCTACGCCCGCACAACTGCTGGAGGAGGTGGGCAAGTGGGCTTCACCCTGCCGGTGGGAGACGGCGTGGACGGTGAGATCGGCGTGCGGCTGCTACGGGAAAAGGACGATCCCGAGCGGCTGCGCAGTGGCGAGTTGAGCGAGGAGGACGTGGCGATCCTCGCCGAGGCCGGTGACGATCCGTTACTGGCGGTGACCGCGGGGGTCACAGAGGTCGCTCCCGGGGAGGGGCAGTACCGGCGGGAAGAGGTGGATTCACGCTTCATCTACATCTACGACCCCGTGAGCGGACGCTACCTCGTAGACTTTTTCCACCTCGGTCCTCACCTGGGTGACTATGGTATCGATTCCCTCACCGTCAGGGGTGATCGCGTGTTCGGTTACCGGGGTGCGGGCGAGGGCAGCTACCGCATCGGACGCCCTTTGCCGCTACCGGAAAATCACCACATGATCAGCCTGACCAGCCGTCTGGGAACGGATGAGCGGCCGCGCTTGCGTGCGGAGTGGAATCTGAGTGACCTGGACAAGAACCAGCTCTCCGACCTGGACAACGACGACAACGTGGGAGAGGCGTGGAGCGTGGTGGCGGATCTGGGCGAGGCAGGTGTCAAACTGGGCGGACTGGGCCGCTTCACCCTACTTGGTCGTCACGAGGCTCGGGAAGAGTTCTTCCAGCCGTTTCTGCTGTCAAAGGATCGCTTCGTATACGATCGCTGGGGTCTGGGTGAAATCGCCCGTCGCC
>CBDURX010000428.1:0-3154 GCA_965369485.1 uncultured bacterium
AAACTCCAACCCCGCAAGGACTCGATCTTGGAGAAGATGACCGTCAGGATGGAAAGCTGTACTGCCAGAGCGAACAGATTGGCCAATAAATCGATCAGGAAATCAACGCGGTAGGCCATGCGCATCTTCAAGAACTGGGCAAAGTATGCGGTGAAGACACCGGTCTGGCGCCTCAGGTTCCACCCCCAGGAGACTCGTGTGGCCCGGGTAATCTCCCACAGATCACCACTTTCGGAGCCGGCGGTCTTGTTCACGGTTGAGTGCCTCCCGTATCCTCGGCCCAGAACGACTGGGTCCAAGTCGGTGGCAAGAGCCGGGGCGCCACGACACGGTAGTGTGGCCGCCATCTCTCGCGGTAGTTCTCGCTGTGGTGGACGGCGGGCCACCAAGCGCTGGTTACCTCCCGGGTGAAGCGCTCCAACAGTTCGGACGAGAAATGCTCACCCCATAAGTCGCGGTCCGCGGCCACTCTCTCCCAGAGGCCGCGTAACACACCCAGCTCCTGCTGCCAGGCTTCCGCGGTGCGGCTGAACGCCACCGCCATGCGCTCCCAGGCCAGACCGATCACCTTTTCTCGTTGGGCGGGAGGCACACCGTTTGTCACTAGACGCACGAGCGGCTCCAGATGCACACGCACGAGTTGGCTGTCGGGGCGCAACGGTTCCAGGAGCGGTAACAGTCCTTTTCTCCCCTCCTCCTCCTCCATCTCCATCTCCATCTTCAGCCACTCCGACTGTAGCCAGGCAACGGCGTGATCCGCGTCGATCTGGACGTGGGCCGGTCCCATCACTGCCTGGTAGAGAAACTTGTACAGATCTTGCGGTTGACCAACCTCACGCCACTGCAGCTCACGGATCAGCAACGGCCGGAACTCCGCGTACATGAGGTCGAGCTCGTCGGCGGCAAATCCCGCCACAGCCGGCATTGCGCCGGCGGAGGCTCCCCACAGCCCCACCACTGCCAGAACCAGACCTCCACCTTGCAGCCTCACGGGCACCACACTCTACCCTCCCTGCAATGTGACGTGCTTGACCGAATAGTTCCAGAACAGCCGGCCGGCCACGAACAGCCCGACACCCCAGGCTGCCTGCAGAAACAGCGCCGCGGCCAATTCGTCCCCGGTGCGCCGCCCCAGGTAAATCGTCACCGGGATGTAACTGATGGCCTGAAAAGGGAAGAACGTCACCAGATGCTGAAACCATTCGGGGAAGAAGGTGAACGGCACCAGCACTCCGGTCAGGAACTCCATCGTGATCATCTTGGCCCGGATCACCCCCATGATGTTTTTCAGGTAGAACGCCAGGCATCCCACCAGGAAGTTGATCTGGCTGTTGACCACGAACGCGAGACAGAAACTCAACACGGTCCAACCGTAGAGAGCGGGTGTAGGCGAGGGGAGGAAGCCGAAGATCGGCACGACGACCACCATGATCGGTAAAGTGAACATGAGCAGGCGAAATCCCGCCTCACCGATGGCCTCGAAGAACATGACGCTCTGGACGTGAAACGGTCTGATGAGCTGGATCGTGATCTCACCTTGCTGGATCTGGTTCGAGAGGATGCGGTCGATGTTGTTGAAGTAGAAGCTGCGGCCGATCCAGCTCAAGGCCACATAAGTGACCATTTCCTGTAGAGTCAATCCGCCGATACGGGCGGTCTCGCCGGCCGCACGGCTGGCGAACAAGGCCGTGTAGAGATAGTAGTTGCCGGCCACGAAGATGGTGTAACTCACGACGCCAGTGTAGTACCGCAAACGGTAGGCCAGGTACTTCAGGAACGCCAGGCGGATGAAGCCGACGTAAAGCTCGAGGGAGGCCCGCTTGGTGCGAGCCCAAGGCACCAGAGTCGCCGAGGGCAATGGTGCCGGCGTCCTGTCCCGGTCCACGGCTGTCGTCGCTTCAGACACGTTCGCCGCTCCCCATGACGACCGCCCCGTTACGGTAGATCTCCCGCACAACGTCCTCGATGGACGGCTCGGTGATGGTCAAGTCGTGAATACCGTGGACGCTCAGGACGCGCTGGATCACCTCCGCCGAGGTCACCTGCGCACGGCTGAATTCGGCCACGTGGGTGCGACCTTCGCACTCGGTCCAGCTCACCGGCAGCGGTTCGGTCAGGGCCGCCAGGTCACGGCAAGAGGCCGGTTCCCGCAGGTCCAGAGTCAAGCGGACCCGGTCCCCCAGACGGCGCCGCAGGTTTTCCAGTGAGCCATCCATGAGCACGACACCCTTGTCGATGATGATGATCCGCTTGCAGAGCTGCTGGATGTCACCCAGATCGTGGGTGGTCAGGATCACGGTAGTCCCCAGCTTATCGCGGGACTCCTTGAGGAAACTGCGTATGTTGGCCTTGGCCACCACGTCGAGGCCGATGGTCGGCTCGTCCAGGAACAAGATCTGCGGGCGGTGCAGAAGTGCCGCTGCCAGATCGCATCTCATGCGTTGGCCCAGGGAGAGCTTGCGCACCGGCTGATGCAAGAACTCCTCGATACCCAGGAGATTGTCGAAGAGGTCCATCTGCTCGCGGTAGACGGCCTCGTCCACCTCGTAGATCTTCTGCAGGAGACGGAAGGACTCGACCACGGCCAGATCCCACCAGAGCTGCGTGCGCTGGCCGAACACCACGCCGATGTGGCGCGTGTAGCGTTGCCGGTCCCGGTAGGGAATCAGGCCGCCCACGCGAACCTCGCCGCTGGTGGGAGTCAAGATGCCGGTGAGCATCTTGATCGTAGTGGACTTCCCCGCCCCGTTGGCGCCGATGTAACCCACCATCTCACCCTGTGCGATAGTGAAGGAGACGTGGTCCACGGCACGCAGTACGGTCTTGCGCGGACGCAATAGATCCACGAGCCCTCCCCAAACACCTTCACGGCGCTGGGTCAGGCGGTAATCCTTGGTCAGATCCTCGACCTCGATCAGATTAGACATGGCCTCAGAAGGGTATGTTGTTCTTGGTGTCGTCAACCGCATCCAACTCCTCGCTCTCGCTCTCCTCGGTCTCGGGTCGGAGATCGGATACGAGGTTGCGGACTTCACTGTCGGTCTTCTCTAACTTCTCACGGCAGATCTTGATCAACTCGACAGCTCGTTTGACCTCACGGGAGAGATCATCGATGTCGATTCCCATCTCCTTAAAGATCGCCCGGTAGTCCTCG
>CBDURX010000429.1:0-3150 GCA_965369485.1 uncultured bacterium
GACTCTCAGTATACCACAATTTAGAGTACTCTAGGGGAACCGACTCGTCGTGAATACCACTGGGAGGAGATACCATGAAACTGGATGTGAAAGCCTTCGCTCTGGCCTGCGGTTTGATCTGGGGTCTGGGTCTGTTCATGATCACCTGGTGGGTCATTCTCTTCGATGGCGCCAGCGGTGGTCCGACTCCTATCAGCAGTGTTTACAGGGGGTTCAACATCAGTGCGGGGGCAGCTTCCTCGGCCTGCTCTGGGGTCTCGGGGACGGCCTGATTGGCGGTGCGGTCTTCGCATGGCTGTACAACCGCCTGTTGCCCAGGTCGTCGAAAGGATAAACGCCATGTCACGTGTCATGCAAGTTACGGTCTGGACCTCGTTGCTGATGGTGGGACTGGGAGGCACTGTGGATACAGTTGCAGACCAGCCGCCGCCCGGCATGGTCCTGATCCCGGGCGGGGAATTCCAGATGGGCGCAGATGACGGACAAGACGACGAACAAGTCCACACGGTCCGTCTCGATGCTTTCTACATGGACAGTCACGAGGTGACCAACGCCCAATACCTGGCTTTCTGTCAGGCGACGGAACGTCGCTTGCCCAAGTTCTGGGGCATGGAGGAATTTCGCAGCGGTCCCGAATTTCCCGACCACCCGGTGCTGGGTGTCAGCTGGAACGACGCCCAGGCTTACGCCGAGTGGGCCGGCAAGCGGTTGCCCACCGAGGCCGAGTGGGAGTATGCCGCCCGCGGCGGATTGAAGGGACAACCTTACCCCCACGGAGCCGAGATCGACCAGGAGCAGGCCAATTACCGTTCCGAAGGGAGTGTGCCCGGCGGCGGCTTTTCTGCCAACGACTTTGGCCTGTACGACATGGCCGGCAACGTTCGCGAGTGGGTAGCGGATTACTACGGACCGGACTACTACGCGACCAGCCCCCGCGAAAACCCCACCGGCCCGGAGAAGGGCAAGTTCCGGGTGGTCCGTGGCGGCGGTTGGTACTCCGGCCCCAGTTGCCAGAACGTCCACACCCGCAACGCTCTTCGCCCTGCCTGGGTCGATTTCAACGTGGGTTTTCGTTGCGCCAGAGAGGAGATCGTCCGTGTGCGATGAGGATAGCATGGCGCGTGAGGAGCATTTCCGGAAGCTGGAGCGCATGTACGCCCTTGCGCCGGTGAACGATTTTTTCGCACCCAAGATCCAGATCGGCGAGGGGTGGGCCGAGGTCACACTTACCGTACGCCCGGAGTTCTACCACGCCGCCGGCGCCGTGCACGGAGCGATCTATTTCAAGTCGCTGGACGATGCCGCCTTCTTCGCCGTCAATTCTCTGGTGCAGCACTTCATGGTGCTCACCGTCTCGTTCAACCTCCACCTGACCCGCCCCGTAACCTCTGGGGAGATAAGATGCGTCGGCAAGGTCATGCACCGTTCCAAGCGCCTCTACGTGGCCGAGTCGGAATTATTGGACATGAAAGGACGGATCATCGCCAAGGGCAGCGGCATCTTCATGCCCAGCAACATTCCTCTCACGGAGAAGCTGGGGTACAATTAACCCAGGCCGCTCTATGACGAGCCAAGCCACTTGCGGGCGGGGAGGAACGTTTCGTGACCAGGAGCAATTCCGTGCAGGACGACTCTCTTCGCCCCAGGGCCCCCCAACTTCAGGTCTGGGAGTACGAACTGCCCGGCGGCTGGATCGTTCTGGCGGGCAAGAAGGACGCGGATAACGACCGCCTGAGTATCAAGATCGCCCGACCCAACGACTGGTGGTTCCACCTGCGCTCCGGACCGGGTAGTCACGTGATCCTGCAGGCACAGCGAGGTCGGGAGCCCGACCGGGAGACTCTGCGCCTGGCCGCCGCCATCGCAGCCTATCACAGCAAGGCACGCCACGCCGGCATCACCGCGGTCTCCTGTACCCAGGCCCGTTACGTGACCAAGCCGCGGGGGGCCAAACCGGGTACGGTGCAGATCCGCAAGGAGCGCGTTTTCAAGGTCAAACCCGGTCTGCCGGGGTAGTTCACACAGGGGCCCCAACCGCCGCCGGTGAAAATAGCCGCTCGAACGGCATCCGATTATGTTATTCTGGCCCTCCTAATATTGCCCATCGCATGACCGGGAAGTTGTAAGTCACGCCGAACCCGATGTTGCTCTGGTGAGGTCAGTTCATGGCGGATAAGCCATCCTACGATGAATTATTGAGCAGGGTCAGCAAGCTCGAAAAAGAGGTCGCAGAGCGAGAGACACTGGCGCAGGCGCTCCAGGAGAGCGAGGAGCGTTACCGCAAACTGGCCGAGCACTCGCCCATCCCGATTCTGGTCCACACCGAGGAAAAGGTCGTTTTCATCAACTCGGCGGCGATCAGTATCCTCGGCGGTGAGTCGGCCGAGGATTTTCTGGGACGCTCCATCTGGGACTGCGTCCACCCCGATTCCCGCGACGTCAGCCGGAAGCGAATTCAGGACATCTACAGCAAGACGAGGAGTGCGGATATTCTGGAAGAGAAATTCTTCCGCCTCGACGGAACCATCATCGACGTGGAGGTGATGGGCAATAGTGTCGATTTCCAGGGCAAGCCGTCCTCTCAGGTTGTCTTCCGTGATATCACCGAGAAGAAAAAGTTGCAGGCCCAGCTAATACAGGCTCAAAAGATGGAAGCCATCGGTACCCTCGCCGGCGGCATCGCCCACGATTTCAACAACATCTTGGCCGCCGTGGTCGGTTACACGGAGATGGCCCTGGAAGACAGCCGCAGCTTGCCGGCGGTCCAGGTCAACCTGCAGGAGGTTCTGAAGGCCGGCCTGCGCGCCAAGGATCTGGTCAAGCAGATCCTTGCCTTCAGCCGGCAGATGCAGCAGGAGTTCAAACCCCTGTGTCTGGACGAGGTGGTGCAGGAAGCCATGAAGCTGCTGCGGGCTTCCTTCCCGGCCACGATCAAGATCGAGGTGGACATAAGCAGCGACGCTGTCGTCCTGGCCGACTCCACCCAGATGCACCAGGTCGTCATGAACCTGGCCACCAACGCGCTGCAAGAGATGCGAGACAGTGGCGGCGTCCTCACGGTGAATCTGGCCGATGTGAGGCTCGACACAGGTTTCACTGCACTACACCCTGGGGTTTCCCCGGGTGACTTTTTAAAGCTCTCGGTACGGG
>CBDURX010000430.1:0-3145 GCA_965369485.1 uncultured bacterium
GTTGTGTGCCGCCAGCCAGGGCACCATGAACCACGTCCTGTTCGGCGACGACCGGTTCAGCTACTACGAGACGGTTTGCGGCGGGTGCGGCGCCGGCCCGTGGTTCGACGGCGCCAGTGGCGTGCACAGCCACATGACCAACACTCGCATCACTGACCCCGAACTGCTGGAGGTGCGTTACCCGGTGCGGTTGGAGAAGTTCGCGCTACGGTGTGGGTCCGGCGGCAACGGTCGCCACAAAGGGGGCGACGGCGTTGTCAGAATCTACACCTTCCTGGCGCCTCTGCAGTTATCCATCCTCAGCCAGAGGCGGCGGGAGGGACCTTACGGCCTGGCCGGAGGCGAGCCGGGCCGCCCCGGCGCTCAGAAACTGGTGCAAGCCAACGGCCGCGAGATCCCCCTGGCCGGCATCGACTCCCGCGAGGTCGACGCCGGTGACCGCCTGGAACTCGAGACACCCGGCGGCGGCGGGTACGGCACTCCTCTGCCGGCTGCGACGACGGCATCGATCGAGCCAGCGAGACGATCCGGCCCGGGAGCCTCATCGTGAAGCGGTTGAGTCTGATCCTGCTCTGGTCGGCCATCAGCGCCGCCTTCATCGGTCCAGGCAGTGTGACCACCGCGGCCAAGTCGGGCGCCGGCCACGGATTGAGTCTCGCTTGGGCACTGCTCTTCTCCACCCTGGCTTGCCTGGCGCTTCAAGAGGCGAGCGCGCGGGTCACCATCGCCACGGGCAAGCCGCTGGGCAGGGTCATCCGTACCCTCTGCGGCCGCCGCCGTGCCGTCCCGGCGCTGGTGCTGGGCGCCGTGTTGCTGGGCTGTGCGGCTTACGAGATGGGGAACATCCTGGGGGCCGTGGCCGGTGCGGGGTTGCGATTCGACATCCCTCCCGTGTGGCTCACTCTCGGCACCGGCCTGTTGGCGGGACTGATCCTGCTGGCCGGTTCGGTACAGACGGTGGCACGCATTCTGGGCGTGGCCGTGGCCTTCATGGGCATGGCCTTTCTGGCCTGCGCCATCCAGCTCGCACCGCCGCTCACCTCTCTCCTGAAGGGACTTTTCCTGCCGAGCATCCCTACTGGAGCAGGCTTCCTGGTGCTAGGATTGGTTGGCACCACCGTGGTGCCGTACAACCTCTTCCTCGGCTCGGGTCTGGCCCGTGGACAGAGCCTGGGCGAAGCACGCCTCGGGCTGGCCGTGGCCATCCCCCTGGGTGGAGTGGTCTCCCTGGGAATCCTGATGACCGGCACCGCCGTGACCGGTGAATTCTCCTTCCCCGCACTGGCCGAGGCGCTGGTGGCACGACTCGGCGGCTGGGCCGCAACACTGTTTGCCTTGGGGCTCTTCGCAGCCGGCCTCTCCTCGGCCATCACCGCGCCCCTGGCCGCCGCCCTCTCGGTGCAGGGGTTCGTGAGCGATCCGGACGATGACCGCTGGCAAGAGACAACCTGGCGCTACCGGGCCGTGTGGCTGGCGGTCTTGCTCTTCGGCCTCGGCTTCGGCCTGGCCGAGATCCGCCCCATTCCGGCCATCCTGGTGGCCCAGGCATTCAACGGCATGCTCCTGCCGCTGGTGGCGGTGGTCCTCTGGATCACGGTCAACGACCGATCGCTCATGGGGGATACATATCTCAGTGATCGCGCCCAGAACCTCTGGCTGGGGATCTGCGTGCTGCTGACCTTCGTGCTGGGAACTGTGGGATTGCTGCGCGCGCTCGGTCAGGCCGTGGGCATGAACGCGCCGGGCGAGAGGACGTTACTCGCAACCGCCGGCGTGATCGCGGCGGGCCTGGCGCTGCCGGTACTGCGTTCGATCCGGAGGGGCCGGGCTGGTCGAGAACCCAAGCCCGGATGATGCAGCCGCGCTGCGGCCAAATCATGAAACCAAGCTAATCTACTTTCTTCTTGAGGGTCAGCAACAGCGACATGCCCAGCACGGCCGCCACGGCCGAGCCGCCCAGCACTCCCACCTTCGCGGCGTCGAGCAGCTCTCCTTCCAGCGCCAGACCGGAGATGAACAGCGACATGGTGAAGCCAATCCCCGCCAGGAAACCGCCGCCGACCAGCATCCTCCAGTTCAGACCCTCGGGAAGCTTCTTGAGGAAGAGGCGGACGGCCAGCCAGCTGAACAGCAGAATACCCACGGGCTTGCCGATGACGAGCGCCGCCATCACCGCCGTGGCGACGGGATCGGCGAAGTCGTCCAGATGGATGGGAACACCCGCGTTGGCCAGGGCAAACACAGGCATGATCACGAAGCTGGACCAGGGATGCAGAGTCGCTTACAGGTACACGAGGGGTGAGACCGTCTCTCGCGCGGCACGCTTGAACCAACGCAACGTCTCGGCGCGGTGGGGCATCGTCCTCCACTCGCCGCCGTGGACGACCTCGCGGGCCCGGTCGAGTATCTCCCCGAACAGCCCCTCGCTCACGTAGCTCTTGGCTGGCGTCATCAAACCCAGGATCACGCCGGCGATGGTCGCGTGGACACCCGACTCGTGGAACGCGAGCCAGACCAGAACGCCGATCCCCGTATAGATGCCCAAACTGCGGACTCCGAGGCGTGCGAATCCCCAGATCACACCGATGCCCAGAATACCCAGCAGCAGCAGTGTCAGGTTGAGGTTGTCGGTGTAGCCGATGGCGATCACCAGGATGGCGCCGATGTCGTCCACGATGGCCAACGACAGCAGCATGACGCGCAGGATGGTCGGGACGCGGGAACCCAGAACGGCCAGGCAACCCACGACGAAGGCGATGTCGGTGGCCATGGGAATGCCCCAGCCGCGCGCTCCCGGTTCGCCAGCCAGCAGGGCGAGGTAGACGGCCGCCGGTACCAGCATGCCGCCCAGTGCGGCGGCGACGGGCAGGATCGCCCGCCGCACCTCCCGCAACTCGCCCAGCACCATCTCCCGCTTGACCTCCAGGCCTACCACGAAGAAGAAGACAGCCATCAGCCCGTCGTTGATCCAGTGCTTCAGGGAGTGGAACATTGCGAAGGTGCCGATTTGGAAGCCCACTTCCGTCTGCCAGAAGCCCAAGAACCCCTCGGCGAAGCGGGAGTTGGCCAGCACCAGGGCGATGACCGTGCAGAGGAGAAGGACGACCCCGCTGGCCGCCTCCACGTGCCGGAAGCGCGCGATGGG
>CBDURX010000431.1:0-3140 GCA_965369485.1 uncultured bacterium
CACCGAATCCAACCCAGTTTCGCTGGGCAGATTTTTGGCTCCCCCGGTAGGACTCGTACCTACAACCCTTCGGTTAACAGCCGAATGCTCTAGCATTGAGCTACGGAGGAGCCTGATTGTATTCACAAGATACCGCTCGAACCTCGCAGCAACGATTACTGACGGAGAATATCCTGGCTCGAGCAGGCGCAGAATATAGCGGATAGCACTCTTTCCGTCAAGCCGGCCGGGGATTGCACACCAGCGAGCTTGCCGGCGTAGCATCTTGATTTTGCGCCATATAGGCAATTCAGCCCACGACCTGGGCCAGACTCAATTCACCATTGGTCAACCGTGCCACTGCCGATGGTCCGGTCGTCCACCTAACCTGGAATGGTTAGAACGGTATCCTGATCCCCAGTTTCTCCATCTTCTTATAGAGAGTGTTACGTGAGATACCGAGCCGCCGGGCAGCCTCGGTGCGATTTCCCTGGACTCTGGTCATGATCTCTATAATCCGCTCCCGCTCGGCTTGTTTCAGAAACCCCACAAGATCTTGGCCTCTGCCTTCCATATATGACTGGGGCAGACACTGCGCGATCTCTTTCGGCAACATGGACACTGTCACCCGACCCGTCCGCACTGCCGTCAACGCCAAACGCTTGGTCAGCGCCGCCAGCTCCCGCACGTTACCGGGCCAGGGGTAACAGCGCAAAGCCATTAGCACCTCGGCGTCGAACACGTCCTCTGGTTTGGTGCCAGCGGCCGCAGCTTGACGCACGAAAAGAGCGATGAGCGCGTCGATATCCCCAACACGATCGCGCAGCGGCGGCAACCACAGCTCGAAGGCCTGCAGCCGGTAGTAGAGATCCTGCCGGAACCTGCCCGTGGCGATCAGCTCCTTCAAGTCCGCGTTGGTTGCCGCCACCACCCGCACGTCGACTCGGCTTTCATCCGGCTCACCCAGCCGGCGAAATGTTCCCTCCTGCAGCAAGCGCAGCAGCTTGGCCTGCAATCGCCAGGGGATCTCCCCGATCTCATCCAGAAAGAGCGTGCCGCCATCTGCCTTGTCGCACAGGCCGGATCGCCCTCGTCCTGCCCCCGTGAAGGCTCCCTCGCGATGGCCGAAGAACTCACGCTCGAACAGACTCTCGGGTATGGCGGCGCAATTGACCGGCACCCACGGCTCCTCACGACGTCCGCTGCTCTCGTGGATCAGGCGGGCGATCAACTCCTTGCCGGTGCCCGTCTCTCCGGTCACCAGGACCGGTTCTGCTCCGGATGCCGCCACCTCGGCCAGTTCCAGCAAGCGCCGCGTGGTCGGAGCCCGGGCCACGAATTCCACTGGCTTGCCAAGACGGCAACTGCCGCGATCCGCCACCCTTACTTGCAACTGTTCCCGCCACGGCGCCGCGGCCTCGGCGCGCAACCTCTCCATCAACTGCAGGCAAGCGCGCCTGCCGTTCTCGTGGGCGAGGTCGTCGAAACAGTGCAACGCCTCCACCGTGTACGCCCACACCCTCTCAAGACGACCGCGCGGCTCCCCCGGCCCGTCAGAGACCACAGGTATTCCGGCGCAGTCGCTCCCTTCTGCACGCCACCAGGCGAACTGCACCTCGGCTGTCTCCACCAGCGCCCGAGCCAGCTCCAGCGCGGCTCCGTAGTCCCTCAAAACTGCTACCGCTCTGCGGCTGGCTTCCCAGGCTCGTCTGTACTGGCTCGCTTGGCGGTAAGCCACCGACAGAAATCGCTGGGCCACTCCCTCCTCGAACCGCTCGTGGCTGCCGCGCGCGGCCTGGACGGCTTTACGCAAGGCGATTGCCGCCTGGCTCGGCTGACGATCCAGCAGCGCCGCCTGCCCCAACCGCCGTTGCAGTCCGGCCTCGAGGTCGGCTCCCGCCGCCATGTAACCGGCGACGGTGTGCGCGCACATGGACAACGCACGTTCGTAATAGCGCCTGGCCTGAGATATCCGCCCCTCCGCCAGGGCACAGTCGCCGAGTACTTCCAGGGCCAGGGTTTCTACGCGGGGAATCCGGTACTTGATGCCCTCCCCCAGGGCGGGCCGAGCGATACGCCTCGCCTCCTGCCCCCGTCCCATTTCCAGCAAGGCCTTGGCGCGGGCGATACGGATCATCAACCTGCGATTGGGATTCCTGCGCAGCCGCCTGATCTCCGGTGCTTCCTCCAGCAGTGCCAGCGCCTCACGGGCCAGGCCGCTCTTGAGCTTGACCACCGCCAGATTCAGAATGTTTTGCGCTCGTCGCTCCGTCTTGCCGAGACGGGCATTCAAGCACAGCGCCTCTTCGAGATGAGTCACTGCGAGCGGCAACCCACAGAACAATTTTTCTACAATGGCCAGGGAATTCAGGGCTATGGCCTGGGTTTCCATCTCCCCTTCCACGCGGCAAAGCGACACCGCGTCCTGCAAATGCCGCCAAGCCTGGCGCGCCCGGCCCATGTTCAGCTCGCACAGGGCACGCATGTGCAGGAAGCTGGCGCGCGCTTCCGCCGGCAGCGGCTGTGCGGAGTGACTCAGACGCTCCACCGACAGTTCGTAGGCAGCGGTGACCTGGTGACGGCGGCGCATGATCCAGCCGCGAATCAGATCGGTGAAATAGTCTTCCTGAGGTAGAGTTCCCGTTGCGACGGCCTGGGCGCAAAAGGTAAGACACACGTCGTACCGGCCTGTCATGTAATAGATGTCGGCCAGCAAGCGGCACACGTTCAGCAGTGTGGGCCGGTCATCCTTAACGAGGGCTTCGTGCAAGACATCGCCTGATAGGTTGGTAGTACCGGTAATATCCTCGTCAGAAGACGCACTCTGCAACGCCTCCTCGAGCAGTAGCCGTGCACCCTCCTCCGCGTCCCGCCACTGCTCGGTCTGCAGCGCCAGCTTGGCCAGCGCGAACCGGTCTTGGTCCACCGGCAAGCGCCACAGTCTCGGTCGCGTGGTGGACTCATGCGTGGACTCGTGCGTGGACTGCGTCATGTCTCTCCTCGTCTCGATCAGCCCAGAATACAGGAATGACCTGCCCTCTGGGCGCACGACGGCACCTTTTTCAATGCGAGGTTGGGAGAATGATCACGAGGGTGTGGTAGCGCTCGAACGAACGCCATCACCACGGGAGTATTCTGCCACGAGCTGTCGCTCCTGTCAA
>CBDURX010000432.1:0-3138 GCA_965369485.1 uncultured bacterium
ATTTGGGGTTGGTGGGCCAGGTGCAAAACGCTAGGATGAAGTACGATCGTCTCCGGACCCTTCTGTGAAATGTCCCCCTGCCCGTGGGAGGAGCCTCGATCCATGTCCAGCAGCCGGCCCAGCGCAGCAGTGACCAGAGCGTACCACCAGGCCCTCGGGCTCGGTGCCGGCCTGGGCATTTTGATCCCCCTTCTCCTGGGCATCGCGCTGGCCCATCACACGTTGACGGACCTGGACATCTGGCTACACGACAGAGCCGGGCAGCAGATCCGGGCAGGAGAAGGGGTTCCCCGCACCAACAGTTACAGTTTTACGGCCCCGGAGCACACCTGGGTGGACCACGAATGGCTCTTCCAGGTCGTGGTGTCGGCCAGTGGGGCGAGCACTGAAGGGCAGCTCGTGGCCGGATCCTGGAACCTCTTGCGAATCTTGTTGACGGCCACCTTGCTCCTGGTCCTTTTACTGGGGGATGGTGTGAGGGGTCGTATCCGGTGGCATCGGAGCACTCCTTGCGGGACGATCTACCTGGCCCTACCCGCGGTAGCGACCCTGGGACTGCTGTGGCCGCGTCTGATCCTGCGACCCGAATTGATCTCCTACATCTGTTTCGTCCTGACACTGCGCTGGATCGACCGGGCAACCTACCTGCCACCTCACACAACGACCCCTACTCGTGCACCATCACCTGCAGGCCGGAGTGGGCTGGCTTTGCTCGCGCCTTGGGACCTACGCGGAAAAACTGTCTGGCTGGCCCTCTTGTGGGCACAATTTCACGGTTTTTACGTGCTGGTCCCAGCATTGTGGCTGCTGGCGGGCCTGCTGGCTCCCCTGGATCGCCGCCTCCAGCGCCTCGGGACGTCAAAGGCGCCTTGGTCGCTGGCCGGGATGTCTTTCGCCTGGGCCGGCTGGATGTTGGCGGCCTTCCTGGTGGGGCTGGCCACCCCCAACGGTCTGCCAGGACTGCTGTATCCCTTCCGCGCCCTCGGTCAGTTCGGAGCCACAGGGATTGACCTGCGTGAGATCATCTCCGAGCTGGCTCCCCTGCTGTCCACCACCGACGCGCTGGGGACGACCATCCAGGTCTTCCGGTTGAGCGTGATCTGGGCGGCGGTCTGGCTGTTCGCCACCGCCGGTCGCGTCTCACTGCTGCGCGTGGTGGTGTGGGCGCTGACCCTGGTGGCCGTTTTAAACAGCCAGCGCAATCTCGGCTTCTACGCCCTGTCGTTCTTCCTGATCCACTCTGGCTACCGGCCGGATCGTCTATGGTGGTGGTCCCTCACGAAGTGGCCGCCGCTTTTCAAGGAGTGGGCGGCGAAGCTCGTCTCACCTCTGCGTCTCGTGCCGTGGCTGGCCCTGACGGCGGCACTGCTCTTGGCCTTGTCCTGGTACGTCTCTTTGCGCACAGACCGATTCTATCTGGCCGAGGGTGTGGCCAGACGCTACGGCAGCGGCCTCACGCCTGCGCAGTACCCTGTGCGGACCGTGTCTGCCCTGTCGAGGTTGGCAATGAAACCTTCCCCGCGCGTCGTCAACAACGTGGACTGTGCCGCACTCCTCGTGCATCAGCGAGGGGGACAGGTTTACATAGACGGACGCACCGAGGCCTACCCCCCGGCAATTTGGCGAGAGTATGGTGAGCTGAAGAAAGGTGGTTCCCACGCCTTGCATCTTCTGCAGCGCCGGCAAGCGGACGCGGTCTTACTGGCACACCGCGGCTCGGCCAGCCACTCCCTGTTGACCACCCTCCTGGACAGCAGTCACTGGCGGGTGGCCCATGTTGACGAGGCCGGCATCCTGTTCCTACCGGCATCACCAGACACGGATGCCCTCGACACGGAGGAAGCTGAAGTCTGGCGCGACGCTGTGGAGCGGCTGCTCTCATCACTTCCGGCAGCGGGTGTGGGAGACGTCCTGGCCCCGGCCGGGCGCGACGTGATCGCGGCAGACCGTTGCGTGGCCCTGGCCGGGATCCTGGATCTGGCTGGCCGACACCATGAGGCGGAAACGCTCTTACGACGAGGGCTGAGATACTGCGCCGACCACCCGATACTGAATCACAACTACGGCAACGTATTGCTGGCACGCAGGGCATACCAGGAGGCTCTGGCGCACTTCCTGCGCGCTCTTGCCACCAACGACCGTCCAGCCGAAACGTATGTCAACACCGGTATTTGCCTCTTCCATCTCGGTGATCTGGAGAGAGCGGAACGCGCTTTCGTGACGGCCACACGTCGCGAAGCCGGGCGATCCGAAGCCTGGGTCAATCTGGCCGAGGTACGCCGCCGGCGCGGGGACAGGGCTGGAGCCCTGGCCGCCTACTATCGCGCCTTGACCCTGCTGCCCCGCGACGAGCGCTTGCGGCAACGGGTGAACAGTTACCAGGCTGGCAGATCTGACTAGTGTTCCGCACACTCTGAGCTAATAAGTGACCTGCACCGTGTAGGTCAGAACCGTCTCACCATCGGCTGGGACCGGCAACTCGAACTGGATCCGGGTGGAGCTGAGCTTCTCGTGCTGATGAGATGCGTCCAGCACACGCCAGTCCCCGCCCACGCTCTCGAGAACCTCGACCACCACATCCTCTTCCTTGTGATTGCGAATGGTGATCTCGAAGGTCGACTCGTGTACGCGGTCACCCACGCGGCGGTAATTGGTGCGCACTCGCTCGGCGGTCAAGTCGAAGGCGACCCCGACCTGTAGTTCTACCTCCTCCTTCTGCGGGGTGTGGCCGATGCGGTCCTCGCCCAGGAGTTGCCGGCTGCCGCTGCCAGCCTCGCCGTAGACACGAAACACTCCCGCGGGTAAAGGCAGACCCAGATTGTTCTCTGCCCGGTTCTGGAAGGCGTAGAAAACCTTGATCTTCTGCTTGGTGGATTTCTCGCCTCCCCCCCGGTAGAAACCGGGGTTCGACACGAGGCGGTAGCGACGCTCCACAGCGATGCCGCCGGCTTCGAACAGGGAGATCTGCTTAATCTGCGAGTCCTTCAGGGTCGACCGTCCCGGCAAGGTGTAGAGGTGGTAGTCATAGAAGGCCTCCTCGGTCACCGGTCTGGCGCTCAACTTGCCGGATGCGAAAGCCATTTCCCGCATGGCGGGAGACGGCGGCGGCGCCTGGTGGATCTCCCCGGCCACCAGCAG
>CBDURX010000433.1:0-3129 GCA_965369485.1 uncultured bacterium
GCCAGCAGCGGATTGGCCTCGCGGTAGACCGTGCTCCCGAACAGGATACTGGGATCGTAGACCGGGCCGTGCCCCTCCCAGGTGCGGTACCGCCGAGGATCCAACATGAAGTTCCAGTATCCATCCGCGCCGTTCTGGTTCTCCGCCCAGAGTCCCTCGCAATAAGTGGCAAACCCCTCGTTCAACCAGATGTCGGCCCATTCGCGAGGCCCGAGGGAGTTGCCGAACCACTGATGGGCCAACTCGTGGACCATGATGGTGTCATGGCGGTTATCCCCGCTGAACAGGTGCCGCCCGTAGCTGGTAGCCGTCTGGTGTTCCATGGCGCCGCCCCAGACGAATGCGGCATGGCCGTATTTCTCTCCGGAGAAGGGATAGGGCCCGGCGATGCTCTCCATGAAGACCATCATGTCACAGAGGGGCACCAGGTCGACCATGGCGTCAGGTACGTCACGCGGGAAGATCCAGTTCCGCAGGGGAATGAAGCCGGACTCCGGCGTGATACAAGAGTCGTCCATCAGCAACACATAGTCACTGACGGCAATGGAGATCAGGTACGATGCAATAGGATGGGTCTCTTCCCAGACGTAACTCTTCCAGCCGGGGAATGCCTCATACTCGGCCCGCAGGATACCGTTGGATACGGCGACCAAACTGTCCGGCACGGTCAACTTGATCACGGCAAGACTCTTGTCGTCGGGCCGGTCCTTGCAAGGCCACCAGAACTTGGCGAAGGCGGGCTCGCTCAAACTGGCCGCTATGGGGCCCTTGTCCTCGGGAGGGATAGGTGGATCGCTGTAGAAGTCGTGGTGGATCTTGAACGTCAAGCCGAGGTCGTTGTTCTGGCGCGGGGGCGTTCCACCGTAGAAGACCGTCACCGAATCGACCTCGTCCCGTTCAAGCAGAGTACTCAAGTGGACCACCAGGGAATCACCCACGTGAGTATGGGGCACGACACCGCCCCGGAAGAGGATGGAATCCACCTGTAACTCGGTGGTCAGGTCGAGGACCACGTCCGCGAGATCGTCCCGCATACTGGAGAAGACCATCCGCATCGACCCTGCAATGGTCTGCGAGCCAGGATCCACGGTCAAGTCCAGCAAGTAGTGCTGCACGTCGTAACGGTCGCTGGTGACCGCCGCGTCGCCTTCGGCACCGCCGAGGAGAAATGCCTTGGTGGATTCGTAACGGGCACGATCGCGTTGCTCGTAGTCGGCGGGGTGAAGTGGATCGCTTGGTGGTCTGGGCGCCGCTGGCGCAGGGGACACAGTTACCACCGCAATCAAAACCAGTCCGGCCACTATGCCGAGGCTGCGCACACTTAGCCAGCCCGAGCTACAGTTATCGCCGTCGTTCATCTCGTGTATCACCTTCGCGACCCATTTCGGAATCACACCAGCCCTCGCACTTATCGACTCGGTTTATTCATGAACCTCCGGATCATTCATTCTAACGATTCCAGAGAGGAAAGTCACTACCCTGCCTCGCTGTCAATGACGCCGCAAGAAACTGCAACCTGGCCCGGGAACGAATCAGGTCAACCAATCCCCGTACAGCTCAGGGCGGCGGTCGCGGAGGAACATCCGCTGGGCGTGGGAGTCCTTGACCCTCTCGAGATCGAGATCACAATGCAGGATCTCCTCGGTTCCCTGCCGTGCGCGGGCGATCACCCGGCCGGCAGGATCGCAGACGAACGACTCGCCGGCGAAGGTCAGGTTCGGCTCGGGTCCGACCCGGTTGCACAGGGCGGTAAAGTAGCCGTTCTGGAAGGCGGCAACTTGCATCTCCGCCTCGTACAGGCCCGCCGGCCACTCCCCCACCGCCCCGGCTTGGGGCACGCACACGACCTCCGCACCGCCGAGGGCGAGGGCTCGCATGTACTCCGGATAGTGCCGGTCGTAGCAGATGGCCACGCCGATCTTGCCGTAGGCGGTCTCGTAGACCGGGGCGCCGTGGTCACCCTGCGCGTAGTAGCCCTGCTCGTGGAAGCAGGTATACTCGGTGATGTGAACCATGCGGGTCGTGCCGAGCACACGACCGTCGGCGTCGATCACAGGCGAGCTGTCGTAGGTACGATCCACATCCCGTTCGAACAGGTTCAGCACGATGACGACGCCGAGGTCGGCCGCCAGAGCGGCAAAGTCGTTGGTAGTGGGCCCAGGGATGGGTTCGGCCAGTTCCAGCACTGCGGATGTGGCCACTTCCTGGGGATAGAAGGGTTCGAAGGCGAGTTCGGCAAAGCAGACGATCCGGGCACCCTGGGCGGCGGCTTCAACCACCGCCGCTAGACCCCGGCGGCGGTTGTCTGCGCGATCTTCCGTGGCCCGCTGTTGGATGAGGGCGATATTCATGGCAGAGCCGTCCTTAATTAATCCAACGGTGTCGTCTTAGCCGCCACCGTGACCTTGGCACCCGCCGGCACCGAGGAGGTGATCCACGACCCGCCTCCGATCAAGGCGCCACGGCCGATGACGGTCTCGCCGCCCAGAATCGTGGCGTTGGCGTAGATGGTCACATCGTCCTCGAGAGTGGGGTGGCGCTTGCCGCCCTTCTTGATCGAGCCGTCAGGATTCTTGGGAAAGCTCAAGGCCCCGAGGGTGACGCCCTGGTAGATCTTCACCCGTTCACCTATCGCAGTCGTCTCGCCGATGACCACGCCGGTGCCGTGATCGATGAAGAAGTACGACCCGATTCGCGCGCCGGGATGGATGTCCACACCCGTGCGGTGGTGTGCCCACTCGGTCATGATGCGGGGGATCAGGGGCACTCCGGTGGCATACAGCGGATGGGCCAGTCGGTACACGGCGATGGCAAAGGTGCCCGGGTAGCAGAGGATGATCTCGTCCTGGTTTACCGCCGCGGGATCACCCTCGTAGGCCGCCTGGACATCCAACTTGAGCTTCTCCCGGATACGGGGCAACTGTTCCAGGTAATCCATGGTGATCTGCTCTGAGACCCGTTGAAAATCGGATTCTCCCTGACCGTTGTCCTCGGGTGTCCAGAGGACGGAGCACTCGCACGGCTCGCGGTGGCAGAAGTGCAGGGTCTGGTCGAGAATTTCCGACAGCTGCAGGAACAGGGAATCGATTTGCGAGGCGACGAACACCTCCGTGTCGGCGCGCTCCGGGA
>CBDURX010000434.1:0-3125 GCA_965369485.1 uncultured bacterium
TGCCGCACTTGTCACACGTGCCGGAGTGGTACTGCTGGTGGGCGCAGTACAGGCAGACGTGGGTCTCCTCGCCGATGGGTGTCGTGAACGGCCCCTTGATGGCGATCCGCAGGTAACGGATCGCCTCGACCGTCTCGTCGGGGAACTCGCTGCCGTAGTGGTGCAACCCTTCCAGGCCGGCGTAGAGGGGGCACCAGGCGATGGCGCGCTTGTCGCCGTAGGTTTTCTGGACGGCCGTGTCAACGACCTTGCGCATCACGGGGGTGATGTCCAGGCCGATGCCGTCGCCGCGCAGATAGCCGATGACGGGGTGGTCGTCAATAACGAGCTTGCCGTCTTTGTACTGGATGAGATCACCCTCGGGGATCTTGACTTCTTTGAAATCCATGGTGCCCTTCCTTTTGCTACGAGTTTTCGCCTCGACCCACCTCGTCCGGCTACTGCCTGCCCGCAGGCAACTGAACATGGCGCGTCGAATCCGAGGACGAAGATAGGCAGCGAGGGACCCGGATTCAAGAGAACTCGTCCGACCGCCGGGGGTTACGAGGTGATCGTCGAGGCGATCGCGCAGGGTTAGTCCACACTGTTCATGAAAGGCCGACTGCGGGAGCGAGTGGCGGTTTGCCGGACGACTGCCGTGAGTTCCTACTCCAGCCCCAGCTTCTTCAGCTTCGGCTGGATGACGAACTGGCAGTAGGGGGCGTTGCGGTTGTTGTCGTAGTAGTCCTGGTGGTAGTTTTCGGCCCTGTAGAACTGTGTCAGCGGTGAGATTTCCGTCACGATGGGATCCTGGAAAGCTCCCGAGGTCTGGGTGGCTGCCTGGGATTTCTCGGCAATCTCCTTCTGCTTCTGGTCGTGATAGAAGATGACCGATCTGTACTGCGTTCCCACATCGGCTCCCTGCCGGTTCAAGGTCGTGGGATCGTGGCTCTGCCAGAAAACCTCGAGCAGCTTGGCGTAGTTGACGACGGCCGGATCGAACTCGATCTGCGCCACCTCGGCGTGACCGGTGTCGCCGGAGCAGATTTCCTGGTAGGATGGATTCTCGGTTTGGCCGCCGGCGTAGCCCGGGACCACCGAGATGACCCCCTCGATGCGCTGGAAGACGGCTTCCACGCACCAGAAGCAGCCGGCGCCGAAGGTGGCCAGCTCTCTGCTCTCGGGCGCAGTGTCGCTCATCTGGGCTTTCCTTTCTTCAGCTTGTGACCCTGCCGCAGCAGTGGCCCCTGTCAACCACAGGGTGCCGATGATCACGAGAACCAACTTGCCGAGTGTTTTCATGCTGCCAGGACCTGTCAGGTTATCGTGTAAGCGAAATCGCGCAGCGATCCAATAATCCGGATGAGCGCGATGTGGAACAGAACTGAAACCCGACGACATCAGTTTGGTTCCTTGCTCTCATGAATAACCGTGGCGGCGTGGGGTCGCCAGGGTTGTCACTGTTTGATCTATTGAATTGCTCCGGTTGGGTGACCCCAACCGGAGCGGTATCAGTACGACCATTACGCACGAAGTTCTCTACTTGCTCAACTCCTCCTTGAACGCCTTGCGCGTTCGCTCCCGTACCGGGCCGAATTCGGGCTCGAGGGGCGGATTCTCCCGGTGCAGCTTCATGACCTCGATGATGCCCCGGTCCAGCTGCGCGTCCTGGCCCTGGACCAGCTCCTGGGGCAGGTTCTGCACCTCGATGTCAGGAATCACACCGCGGTTCTCCAGGCCCCAGCCGTCGCGCGGGTCCCACCAGGCCGACTGGGACTGGGTCACGAGGCCGCCGTCCACCAGCGGCCGCATACTGCTGATGCCCACCACGCCGCCCCAGGTGCGCACGCCGATGATGGTGGCCAGTCCCTCCAGCTGCACGGCCTGGGGAAAGATGTCCCCGTCGGAGCCGGAGTTCTCGTTGACCAGCACCACGAAGGGACCGTTCAGGCAGCGGTAGGGGTAGGTACCGACAGCACCGCCGCGGGCGAGACCGTAGCTGAGCAACGGCCGCCGCAGCCGTTCGAGTATCTGCTGCGAGACCGCGCCGCCGCCGTTCCAGCGGACATCCACCACCATGCCTTCCTTGTCCAGCTGGGGGTAAAACCAGGTGTTGAACTCCACCAGACCGGCGGTCCACATGTCAGGGAGGTGGATGTAGCCGATCTTGCCGTCGGTCTGCGCGGTCACATACTCCCGGTTCTCCCGCACCCAGTGGCTGTAGCGCAGATCGGCTTCGCTACGCAGCGGCACGACCATCACCTCGCGGGCGCCGTCCAGCGACGCCTCGTCGTTGACGGTCAGCAGCACCTCCTTGCCAGCCAGGTTTTCCATGTAGGCGTGGAAGGGCCGGCCGTCGTCCAGGGGAACCCGGCTGACCGCCAGGATGAAGTCGCCCTCCTTCACGTTTACACCCGGCTCGTCCAGGGGGGAGCGGACTTGATCAGCGGGGTCGGCCCGGTAGATCTTCGCCACCCGGAAGGCCTTGCCATCGCGCACCAGATCGGCGCCGAGCAGACCCGTGGGAATGCGGCGGACCTGAACGCCAGAGTCGCCCCCGAAGACGTAGTTGTGCGAGGTATTCATCTCACCGAACAGCTGACCGACCAGGTCGCTCAGATCCGAGCGGCTGGCCAGGCGCGGCAGCAGCTTGGCGTACTGGTCACGGATCTTCTCCCAGTTCATGCCCGCCATCTTCTCGTCCCAGTAGTACTCGCGCACCTGTCGCCAGGCCTCGAAGTAGATCTGTTCCCACTCCTCGCGAGGGTCCAGCTCGATGACGATGTTGGACAGGTCGACCTTGGCTTCTGCCAGGTCCGGTCCCGGAGGCGCTTCCACGCCCGTCACGTACAGATCGCCCGGGTTTTTCATGATGGCGATCTTGCCGCCCTTGGCGGCCAGGCTGTAGCCGGAGATACCCTCGACGAAGGTCTCGGCCTCTTTCTTCTCGAAGTTGAAGGCCATCAGCTTGGCGACCGGCTCGCCCTGCTGGAAAAGGCCGGGCTGCTCGGACATGCCGCGGATGGGTACCGAGACGTAGAACAGCTGATCGGAGGTGGCGCCGAGTCCCCCATAATTGCCACGGTCCACGGGCAGCTCCACGAACCTGGTGTCCAGTCTGTCGAAGTCGATCTCCACCGGCTCGG
>CBDURX010000435.1:0-3108 GCA_965369485.1 uncultured bacterium
TTCAAGGGAAAGGTCAGAAACAAAAGCAATGGCCGCAACAAGATCAGTAACAGGGCGAATTCGACCGGCAGTGTGAGGGCGACAGTCCACCAGTGGGGATAGGAGGTGTCGAAGCGAAAGCCGGGTAACAGGGAAGTGGCCAGCAGAAGGGCCAGAACGTTGATCATCCAGACCAAAACGTACCGCCCCAGAATCCCCAGCACCGTCTTCAAGTCACGCTCCTACCCTACCGCGGCCCGGCGCAGGCGGGCTACGACGCGCGGAGTTCCGATCAGCTCCATCACATCGAACATGCCGGCGCTGCGGCTCTGCCCCGTCAAAGCGACCCGGCTGGGGTGGATCAGCTGGCCGGCCTTCAACTCCAGCCGGTCGGCCGTCTCCCGTACGATCTCCTCGAAACGCGACGCCGGTGTCGGCATTGACAGGTCACTGCCGTCGGCGACGGCCTCCGACAGGGCAGTCACCAGCCGCCGCGCTTCCGGGCTGGCGAGATGCTCCGACAGTGCCGACGCGTCCACACGGTAATCCTCGGTGAAGAAGAAACCGATCTGTTCCGGCAGCGTGGCCAAGCTGTTGAAGCGGTTGCCCAGAACCTTCAGAACCCGGCCGAGGTATGTGGCCGTGTCGTCACTCCCGACCACCTGCCAGCTCGGGTCCGCTTGCCAGCCGTGTTTCTGCAACACGGGTAAAGCCAGGGCCACTCGCTCGGCGGCGGGCAACCGCTTGATGTGCTCGCCGTTGATATGGTTCAGCTTGTCGTAGTCGAAGGCCGCCGGAGAACTGTTCACCTTCTTCAGACTGAACTTCTTGACCAACTGTTCCCTGGTGAGGACCTCGTCCCCGGCCGCACCCACCGACCAGCCGAGCAGGGCGATGTAGTTCACCAGCGCCCCCGGCAAGATGCCCTGTGCGCGGAACTGCTCCACGCTGGTGGCGCCGTGCCGCTTGCTCAACCGCTTGCGGTCCGGTCCGAGAATCATGGGCATGTGCCCGAACTTGGGCCGCGGAAACTCCAGGGCGTCGTACACGAGCAGCTGGAACGGCGTGTTGCTCACGTGATCGTCGCCGCGCAGGACATGGCTGATGCCCATCAGGTGATCGTCCACCACCGCCGCGAAGTTGTAGGTGGGAAAACCGCTCGCCTTGACGATGACCCGGTCGGTCAACTCCGAGTTCTGGAATTCGAGCTTTCCCAGGACGATGTCGTACCAGAAAAGGCTGCCCTCGTCGGGGGTGAGCAACCGCCAGCACGGTGTGCGGCGCTCCGCCTCGTACGTCGCCCGCTGCTCGCGGCTCAGGTTGCGGCAGTGCCCGTCATAACCCGGTTCGATGGGCTGATCGTCCGTTGACGTAGCCGATTTCCGCTGCTGGATCTCCTCGCCACTGCAGTAGCAAGGATAAGCTGCGCCCTTCTGCCGGAGCAGATCCAACTGTTCCCGGTAGATGGGCAACCGCTCGGACTGGAAGTAAGGGCCATGATCACCTCCGACCTCTGGCCCCTCGTCCCAGTCCAGTCCCAGCCATTCCAGCCCCCGCAAAATGGCCTCGTATGACTCCTTGGTGCTGCGTTCCTCGTCCGAGTCCTCGATGCGCAGGATGAAGGAGCCATTCTGCTGACGCGCGTAAAGCCAGTTGAAAAGGGCCGTCCTGGCCCCACCGACATGCAGGACTCCCGTGGGACTGGGAGCGAACCGGACACGGATGCTGTTCTGTTGACCCATGGTTTCTCGAGGCCTCTCGTAATGATCTAGCCCGGAGGTGAGTGGGGTCTGCGTGACTGGACAGCGTCGCCAATGGGTTCGCCGGTAACGAGAGGATCGAGCCGCTCCGCCAAACCAGCCGGGTTGGTATGATAGTACTTGTGGCAGGCCGCTACCAGGGGCATGCCGCGGGAAATCCCGCCCAGGAACTCGCGCAGGCGTGCCATGCCGCCCTGGTTCTCCACCAGTTGCCACACCATCAGGAAGGCCGAGTAGGTCGCCTGGCGGAACAGGCGCCGATCGGTTTCGGGATCCGCGTTGGGTTCCCCCCCCAGGATGGCGTCGATGCGGGACGGCGAGAGCAGTACAGGAGACTGGGGCCGGAACTGGGCCATGTAGTTGTTCAGGTGGACCCCCTCGTCGGCCACGTAGGCCGCCAACCCGTGAACGAGCCACGGCGGCAGTTCGTCACCCAGGTTCTCCTGTAAGGTCCAGAGAGTCACCAGTGAGACCGCGGCGTGTCCGATGAGAGTACGGGCCATCAGGATGGGGATCGGCTGCACCTGGCAATTGTTGCCTTGTAACTCGTAGAGACGCCAGATACCGAATCCGGTCATGGCCTGGTATGCATTGGAGTCGTCGGGGTTGACGATGTGCAGCGTGCCGTCCACCTCCAGGTTGAGCAACTCCCGGCACCATATGCGGCCCATGTCACACAGCTCCACGAAGAGCATCAGGTCGCAAGGCGCGTACTTCTCATTGAAGACCAGCTCGAACTGTTTGTATTGGATCCGGTCCGGGTCGACGGTCAAGCCGGGCCGCGGCACTACCTCGCGGTCGAGGCACAGGCTGCCTGGCCCGTACGTAGTGCCATCGCTGTCCTGGGGCGGGCGCCA
Source organism: uncultured bacterium (assembly GCA_965369485.1). Lineage (GTDB taxonomy): Bacteria > Krumholzibacteriota > Krumholzibacteriia > LZORAL124-64-63 > LZORAL124-64-63 > CBDURX01. Next base: position 2,597 of record CBDURX010000435.1, read on the forward strand.
GTCTGGCCAGGCGAAGGCGTGCAGGTGGTCGGGATAACCCGAAGCGTGCAGGAGCTCGGGTGTGAACCGCGGGTAAGATCCGTCGGGAGTGAGGGGTGTCATCTCGTTCGGATGCATGGGCGCCACGCTGTCGGGCGCGGCACTGCCCGGCACCTCTTCCTGGGCTGCCAGCAGTGGCGCCAGACAGAGCAGAGTCACCGTTACTGCCACGGGCAACCACTGCAACACGGCGAGGATGTGGGCGAGAGCCAGACTCTGTACACGCATCACCTTCCGCCTCCCTTCAGATTCTTGGCATCGTTATAGTAAGCTTGGGCCGTCTCCTTGTCGCCCAGCTTGTCGTAGGCCAGACCGATGTTGTTCAACACGTCCGAGGTCTCCTTCCGCTCCAAAGCCAGCTCGTAATGCTCGATGGCCTCCTCGTACCGGCCCAGTTTGTACAGACAATACCCCTGATTGAAGTAGATGCTGTAAGAGTCGGGCTCCACGGCGAGGTAGGTTTCCATGGCGGC
>CBDURX010000436.1:0-3100 GCA_965369485.1 uncultured bacterium
AACGCCTCGAGACTCACGGGCAGCCAAGCTGTCAAAATGCTCCCCAGGAAGGTCCGGCCCAGGAGCAAAAGGATTGCCGTCACGAGCATGACGGTTGCCTCGACGTTCCGCACCCGGAATGCCCGGAAGGCGGCCGAGGCGACATAGAAGGCCAGCAAGCTGAACAGGGTGGCGTCGATGGGAGTGAAAACGTACTCGAAGATCCAGGCGAACGGACTGCCCTCGGCGATGGCCGAACCACCGATCCCCGCGGGACTGCCTATCTTGAAAAGACCGACGACCAACGTGATTGCGAAGGAAGCGATGCAGACCACCGAATAGCCCCACCCTCCGGCACGGCGCTGGATGCGGCAGTGATGACGGCCCAGCAAGCTTGCCGCGCCTAGCACGAAAGCGAAAGCCGCCAGGATATTGAAGAAATTCCCGAACTCCTCGCGCACGGGCTCCAACGGCGGCACGAACACGGCAACGATCAGTACGGTGGCCACAATGAAGGTGATCGCCTGGGGTATCGCCGTCCTCACACCATCACCTCCTGACGCCCGTCTCGAAAATGGACAGCAAGCCGTCACGTAGCATGGCCAGGATATGGGAGTCGATGAGGCTGGTCAGGGTTGCCAGCACGCAACCCACAGCGATGGCGCCGATGGCCAACAGCTTGCCGAAATCCTGCCCCCTCAAGGCGCCCAGTTGACGTGGATCTCGTGACAGATAGGCCGCGGCGGCGAACATCTCCTCGCCGATCAAGACATGGTCGCAAGCGGTCAACAGGAATGGGATTTGGGCCCGCTCGGCGGTACCGGCTACCTGTACGGCGCCGATGGTCTGGCCCACCTCGGCCAGGGCGAGGCTCTCGGCGTAGAAGGAGCCGAAGTAGAAGCAGGCGATTGGCTCCTCCCGGCACATGAGGCCAGCTACACCGGCCACGAAGCCAAATTGTTCGTCGCTCACGTAGAAGACGTCATCACGATCATAACCCTCCGGACGACCGGCCCCCGCGTAGGCGTAATAGAGGGTGTCGTCGGCGGCAGCCATCACCAGGGAATGGAACTGGGGCACGCGTAGGTCCGCCTCCCGGGCGACCATGCGCCTCGATACCTGTTCCAGGACGTTCAGGCCTGCAATGGTCTGGATCTCGTTGAGGTCCTCGGATCCGGTCACGAAGAAGATGGGCCGCCCGGTCTCGGCGGCTTGGGCGATGGCTTTCTCCATGGCATCGACCCCGGGCAACCTGCGGAAACGTAACTGTCCCCGCTGGCCGATGCGGATGAAGAAGACCACGGCGCCGCAAAGCAACAGGCCAAGCAGTAGATGGTTCCAGCGATCCCAGTTTATCCACTGATAGGTAGAGGTCACCGGGCCCACCGGCGGCGACGGGCCGGTCTGCTCACCTTCTTCGACCGCTACCTTGTAGTAGAAGGGAACCCCGGCTTCAGCGTTGACGTCCACGAAGCGGGACACGCCGGCGGCTGCCCGACCGACGACCTCGAACCGCCCCCCGCTGCGAGAGGAGCGCAGGATCGAGTATCCGGTGACCAGGCCAGCGGGAAGCGTGTCGTCACGGGAGATGCCCCAGGTGATAATGATGGCGCCGCCGTTGTCGTTGGGACGGTCGTAAGCCCGGACATCGCTGGGTGGGGAGAGAGGGACGCTGTCCTCACCACTGCCGGCCGTGTCGGCGACGGTGGCCGAGGCCGCCCACGCCGGCTGGAGTGCTGGACCGGCCAAAAAAGTGACCAGTCCGGCCAAGATCAGGATTCGGGCGTGCCGGCGAGTGGTTGCTGCGAACGGGTGGGTACGATAGCAGGGTGCACGGAGGCCTCTAGGACGGTCCCCCGAGGGCCGCTTTCTCGTATTTCGCCAACTGGTGCTGGTAGTACAGGTCATCCGGTTCCTTGGCGATGGCCCTCTTGATCCAGGTTATGGCCTCTGTGTGCATGCCCCGGGTGTGGTAGACCATGGCCAGCGTGTCCATGACATCTGGATCTTCGTCACTCAAGGCCACAGCCTTAAGTGCAATGTTTGTGGCCTCTTCCAAGGCAACTCCGACCTCGGCGGCATTCCAGGCAAATCGCTTCAGAGCCTTGACGTCAGCCGGATTGCGCCGCGCCAGCTCCCGGTATGTGGATACCATGCCCATCTCGTCACCCATCTGGCGCTGTACGTGGGTGAGCAGTGACAAGACACGCTCCGCCATGCCGTATTCAGGAAACTCGTACAGGATGTGCTGGTAGGTGGCGATGGCGGCGTCGACATTCCCCAGCCGCCGTTCCATGTTCGCCAGGCGCCACAGTGCCTTGGCCGCTACGCCGAGCCGGTTGTCGGGATCCAGCTCCTGGGCGCGCTGGAAATAGAGGCGGGCCTGGTGCTTGTTCTGGAGCCGAGCGTGCTTGGTGCCGGCCAGCAGGACCAGCTCCGGATCGAAGGGATCGGCTCTCAGCTGCTGTCTGATGTCCGACAAGGTGTTGCGGCCGGCCAGACCGGCGCGGACGGCGGCCAGGAACTCGCCGGCGGGCCGGTACCCCACCAGGCGATCGATCTCCTCTCCGTCGGGATGGCACAGCAAGACCGTCGGCAGACTGAAGACGAGAAACATCTCCCTCAGCTCGTGGTAGGCAGGCTTGCCCACGTCGACCTTGAAGGTGATAAACTCGTGCAGGGCGTCGGCGACCTCGGGATCGGTGTAGACCTCCTCGTCCAGCCGCTTGCAAGGGACGCACCAGTCGGCGTAGAAATCGATCAGGATGGGCTTCTGATACCAGGTCGCCATGGTTGTGACCTGTGACCAGGTCATCTCCTCGACCCAGCGCACTTCTTCCCCGGCGGTGTTGCTCGGATAGAAACCGGTCAGATTCGTGCCGATCACCATGACGACGGCCAGTTTAGACAGCAAAGTCAGACCCATGCGGCTCCCTCCTGAGCGCTATTCACCGACCTCTGGTCGACCCCCGTCTCCTTATGGAGGCTATGGATGACGTGGGTTAAATTTTATAGCAAAGTCCATACCTTATTCAAGGATGTATGCGATGAACGCAACCAGCCCACAAGCCACCGCCGAAAAAAAAGTGGCTGTCCGGAGACAGCCACTGCTGTAAAGAAT
>CBDURX010000437.1:0-3094 GCA_965369485.1 uncultured bacterium
CTCCCGTACATCTACCTCGCCGTGGCCTTCCTGTTGCTGATCGCGTTTACCCAGTTGAGCCGTTGGCGTTACCGCTTCACCATCCGGGCCATGGTGCTGGCTTCCTACGGGATGATCATCATCGTCCTGGCGGCCTTCTACTTCTTCTTGCGCAGCGACAACTCGCTGGCGCCGCCGCTCTTCTACGTGTGGGTGAACCTGAGCGGCAGCATCATCTTCGCTCAGTTCTGGCTTTGCTTCCACGGCATGACGGCCGACAGGGGCTCGCGGCGCTTCATCTCCCTCGTCGCCGCTGGAGCCATCTTCGGGCAGGTGATCGGCGGCCTGCTGGCCGGCCGTATCGCCGGGTGGCTGGGGCCGGAGCGGCCGGAAATTCTCATCTGGATGGTGATCGTCGGTATGAGTCTCTCGGCGGTTGTCCTGTGGCGTGCCGCCGTCTCCTTTGGCCACCCCACCAACATGCCCCCGTCCATCCGGGAGGAACCCGAGGAAGTGGGTACCTCCCGGCCCGGGCTCTTGATCGTTCGCACACCCTACCTGCGTACCATCGCCCTGTTCGTGATCCTGGGCGTCGTCCTCTCCACGGTGGTGGACTACTTGTTCAAGACCGGTGTGCAAAACGATGTTGCGGCCAGCGCCCTACCTCAGTTTTTCGGCAACTTCTACACCGTCGTGGGTGTAGCTGCATTGCTGGTCCAGCTCATCTTGACGCCTTTCTTCCTGCAGCGATTCGGCATCGCCACGGCACTTCTGACACTGCCGGCTTCACTGCTGGCAATGTGTGTGGCCCTGCTCGTGCACCCGGTCCTCTACCTGCTGATCGCGCTGAAAGGGCTCGATTCCGGTCTGCGCAGCAGTGTCTACAAGTCCGCCCAGGAACTCCTCTACATGCCGCTGCGCCCCGACTTGAGACGCAAAGTGCAACCGATCATCGACTCGGTGGGCGAGCGCATGGGAGACGCGGCCGGCGGTCTGTTCCTCCTGATAGGTCTGAACCTGCTGGGGTGGGAGCGTTCCGAGTTCCTGGTCGCCTCGCTGGTGCTCCTCGGACTCTGGATAGGGATAGGGTCGCGCACCCTGCGGGCATACGTCCAGACCCTGCGGACACAGCTTTCCGGCGGCCATTTCCTCGACAATGTGGAGGATCTTGGCATCCAGGACCTGCACTCGCTCGAGAGTCTACTGCGGGCTCTCAACAGTCCTCACGCGGAGCAGGTGGTGCATGCGCTGGACCTGTTCGATACCTTCGGCAAGATCGATCTCATTCCTTCCGTGCTGTTAGCCCACCAGGATGCCGAGGTGCGACTGAAGGCCATAAAACTTTTCAAGGAGGCCCAACGGTACGACGCGTGGGATTTCCTGGACAGGTTGCTGGTCGACCCGGACGAAGAGGTCCGGCAGCTCGCCCTGACCACCCTGGCTGACACCGAGCCAGACTTCGCCCTGGCCAGAGTTCGTGACCACGTGGGGGACAAGGACCCTCACATGCGAGCTGCGGCTGGCTACTGTTTGCTGAAACTGGGTGGCCCCAGCGACCGCACCGAGGGGCGCTCGATCCTGGCGCAACTGCGCAACGGTGATGCGGCCGGGCGCCTCGCCTTGGCAGAGACGCTCGGTCGTACCAGCCATCGACTGGAGCGGAGCTGGCTGGTCGATCTCTTGCGGGATTCGGATCCCCAGGTGAGGCGGGCCACTGCCATCTCCGCCGGCAAGGGATTCTTGCCCGAACTGGTGGAGCCTCTCAGCGACCTCTTTTTCCACTCGGTGACGGTCCAGGCGTCCCGGCAAGCCCTCATCGCCTACGGCGACCGCGCTGTTTCCCCGTTGCTGAACATCTTCGCCCATCGCGACGACGACTGGCTGCGGGCCAAGATCATCGATCTGCTGGTCGACATCGCAACCCAGACGGCGGCCGACGCTTTGCTCTCCCTCCTGACCCTTGCGGAGGAGTGGATCCGCCAGGACAGCCTGCACGCGGTAGCGGTTCTGAAGGCACGCCGTCCGATGATCAAGATCGAGCGGGTCGCCCTGTGGGACAACCTGGCTCAGGAAAAGGAGCTGCACCGGTTCTATCTGGCCCGTCTGGACATCTTGCGCCATGGAGCGAGGTCGGACCGGGACACGACACGTCTGCTTTTGGATTTACTGGGTGAGCGGGCCGCCGCCGCCCTGGAACGGTGTTTTCTCTGTCTGGAGCTGCTACACCCCAACCGTGACATCCTGGTGGCCTATCGCCGTCACGCGGAGGGGGGACCGGCGGAACGCGTCCGGGCTCTGGCCTTCCTGGACACTGTCCTGGAGATCGGCCACCGCCGGGATTTGCTTGATCTGATGGAGGAGTTGCCCCTGTCTCAGCGGTTGCAGCGCTCTGGAGTCCTACGTCCCGCCACGCCGCTGGTGGCGCTGCGCAGCCTGGTCCGCAGTGTCGACACCCTCATGGCGGCCGTGGCGATAGCCGCAGCTGACAGCTTCCCGGGTGGGACGGCATTGACGGTAGGGATGGACAGTGACCCAACTTGGCCTGACATTCTGCAGGAGTCGTTGGCTTTGGCCCGTCTACGGGAGGAGGCGTCGTGACCTCGCAACCTCACGACCGGAAGATGTCGACCATCGAGAAGATCATCTTGCTGCGCAGTGTGGAGGTCTTTCAGGGGTTCAGCATCGAGGAACTGAGCCGGATGGCCGACATTACACGGGAAATAGAGCTGCCTCTTGAAGCCTGTCTCTACCGCGAGGGGGACCCGCCCGATAAGGTCTACGTGATTGCGGAGGGGATGATCAGCGTCCAGATACAAGGGGTCGAGGTCACGCAGTTCGGCCCGCGCACCGCCCTCGGCGGGATGAGCTTCTTCGACGACCTGCCTCACCAGGGCACGGCCATCGCTGTGGTGCCCGGGCGGGCGCTGGTGTTCGACAAGCAAGAGGTCGACAACATGATCTCCCGCTACCCCAAGGCCATGGAGAACTTGTTGCGGGCTCTCGTTCGCACGATCCGGCGCATGCGCACCACCCTGGTAACCCTGGGCTCGCGCGTGCAGGAGCTGGAGCAGATCGCCGGCGTCGCCCTCTCGCCGCGGTACCGCGCCGAGAAGCG
>CBDURX010000438.1:0-3086 GCA_965369485.1 uncultured bacterium
CCTTCCAGGGTCTCTGAGTCGATCCAGACCTGCTGCACACCCACGCGGTTGGGGATGCCGGCGTGGACGAAAGCCTCGGTGATGCTCTTGTATGCATCCCGCAACTCCACGTACTTGCCCACGACCGCGATGCGCACCATATCCGGCGGGTCGAGAATGATCTTGACCATGTGCTCCCACTCGCACAGATCGACGGGCTCGGAGACGCGCCCGAGCCGCTCGACCAGCATTTCGTCCATGCGTTGGCGGTGGAAGTTCAATGGCACCTCGTAGATCGAACGTACGTCCTGGCCGTTGATGACGTGCTCCACCGGCAGGTTGCAGAACAGGGCGATCTTGCGTCTAGCTTCTTCCGGGAGCGGATCACGCGCGCGGCAGATCAGGAAATCGGGCTGGATGCCAATGCTCCGCAACTCGCGCACGGAGTGCTGGGTCGGCTTGGTCTTGATCTCGCCGGCCGCCTCGATGTAGGGCACGAGGGTCAAGTGGATCGAGACCGTGTCCTCCGTCGACGACTCGAGACGAAACTGGCGAATCGCTTCCATGAATGGCAAGGACTCGTAGTCACCCACAGTGCCACCGATCTCGGTGATGATCACGTCAACCTGAGGGTCCTCTGCAGACAGGACGATGCGGCGCTTGATCTCGTCTGTCACGTGGGGGATCACCTGGACGGTCCGGCCGAGGTATTCACCCTTGCGTTCCTTGGCCAGGATGGTCTCGTAGACGACCCCACTGGTGAGATTGTTGTCCTGGGTGAGATTGGTGTCGGTGAACCGCTCGTAGTGACCAAGGTCGAGGTCGCACTCGGCGCCGTCTTCCAGCACGAACACTTCGCCGTGCTGAAAGGGACTCATGGTGCCGGGATCGACGTTGAGATAGGGATCGAACTTCTGCAGGATGACGTTCAGGCCACGCGCCTTGAGCAGACTGCCCAGGGAGGCGCTGGCGATCCCCTTCCCGAGAGCCGAAACCACCCCGCCGGTGACGAACACGTACTTGGCCATCTGTCCTCCGCTTTCTTTGTACCCGTGTCAGGTTTCCCGCGCGGACCAGAGGCGGCGTACCTCGGCCAGGTCGGCCTCGGTGTCGACGCCCACGGGCCGGTTTTCGGTGACGATCACGCGGATCTGCATCCCGTTTTCCAGGGCCCGCAGCTGTTCCAGTTCCTCGGCCTCTTCCAGCGGGCTGCGCGGCAGGGACAGGAACCGTTCCAGGGCTGCCGCGCGGAAAGCGTAGATGCCCACGTGTCGCAAGGCCAGAGTGGCGGCGGCCGCGGCTTCCTGGCCACCTGGCAGTCCACCCGGCAGGGCCGCCCTGGAAAAGTACAGGGCGTAGCCGGTCCGGTCCACCAGCACCTTCACGACGTTGGGATCACGCCATTGCTCGACCGAGTCGAAGGTGTGGGCCAGGGTCGCCAGGTCTACGTTCCGGCCGCCGGCGGTTTCCTGACGTAAAGCATCCACCAGTCGATCTGCGTCCGCCGGATCGAGCAACGGCTCGTCCCCCTGCAGGTTGACCACCACCTCGGCCGGATACCGGCGCGCCACCTCTCCGATGCGGTCGGTGCCAGTGGGATGGTCGGCGGTCATCTCGCAGGTGAAACCGGCCGCAGTGACCGCCCTCTGGATACGCTCGTCGTCGGTGGCGACGATGACCCGGTCGGCACTACGCATGCGTGCAGCCTGCTCGGCCACACGGACCACCAGGGGCGCCCCCGCCAGATCGGCCAAGGCCTTCCCCGGAAAACGTCTCGACCCGAAGCGGGCCGGGATCACAGCGAGTACATCACCCATGACATGACCTGGGGTCTAATGAGAAACCCATCCCCCCAGGGGATGGGCCCTTCGCAACAGTTGGCTGCCGTGTCAGGATATTGGCTGGACACTAACCCTTTTCTTCCGCTTGCCGAAATCATCGAATACCACGGTGCCGTCGACCAGGGCGAATAGTGTGTCGTCGCCGCCGTGGCCCACGTTCTTACCAGGGTGGATCTTGGTGCCGCGCTGCCGGACCAGGATGGTACCCGCCAAGACGCTCTGGCCACCGAAGCGCTTCACACCCAGCCGCTGCGAATTGCTGTCACGACCGTTCCGCGAGCTGCCCACGCCTTTTTTGTGTGCCATGTCCGTAACTCCTCTACTCGGGGCCGTGGCCCCGGACACCGCCGTCAACCGCCGACGATGTCCTTTATCAATATCTCGGTGAACGGTTGACGATGGCCTTTCTTGCGGCGGTAGTTCTTACGACGCTTCTTCTTGAAGACGATGATCTTGCGGCTTAGGCCGTGCCGGAGCACCTCGGCGCTCACCGAGCAACCCGGCAGGACGGGATCTCCCACCCTCACCTCATCACCGTCGCTGAACAGGAGTACCTCGTCGAAGCTCACCGTCTCACCGACCTCGCTCTGCAGACAGGGGACCAGCAGGCTGTGGTCGAGCTCGACCCGGTATTGCTGGTTCTTGATTTTCACCACCGCATACATCACACGTCTCCCCAGACGCCGAAACGACTGTCGGTCCCGTGCGCCGGTTCATCCGTTGGCAGCGCGTACGTGCCACCGTTGCGAACCAGATCACAAGCGGCTATAAATAACACTCTTAGCGGCCAGCGTCAAGGTACTCCTGCCCCGGCAGTGATGACACAGCGGTAGCCAGTTGACAGCAACGGCCGTGGACGTTACCTATCTCCATGCACACGAGCCGTCCCGGCAGCGCTAATCCCTTGTGAAGTCAGGAGGTACCATGAGCGACACTGCGGAACCAAAGGTGATCGTCATCGGCTCCGGACCCGCGGGCTTCACCGCGTCCATCTACTTGAGCCGGGCCAATCTACCCAATATGCTCTTCGAGGGCAACCAACCCGGCGGTCAACTGACCATCACCACTGCTGTGGAGAACTACCCCGGCTTCCCCGACGGAGTCCAGGGACCGGAGTTGATGGACCGGTTCCGTGCCCAGACCGCACGGTTCGGGACCCAGATCAAGACTCAGCACGTACAGAGAGTCGACCTGTCGCAACGGCCGTTCACTGTCTGGTCCAACGACGAGAAATACCAGGCACCTGCACTGATCATCGCCACGGGG
>CBDURX010000439.1:0-3077 GCA_965369485.1 uncultured bacterium
GTTTTCTATGTCACCCGGAAACAAGGTGGCTTTGCCTCTACCATAACCATAGGATACCCCGAACATCCAGCCGTCCCGAATGTGAGGTGACAAGGCTTGCGTGTCGCTCACCAGGAGTGTGCTTAGAGCAACGGCGAAGGCCAAGAGGCGCAAGCTATTCTGCAAGCGTGAATTCATTACCGTGATACCTCCAAAGCGCCTCGAGAAAAATACCTGCACACCGTCACTACATCCCGTCACTTCAATTCAGGCCTGAGTCCGGTCGCCCCACCCACAATCCAGCAGGTCGAGAATAAAATCTCCCATCTGCATTGTGCCTCACCTCGAACGCCGAGGCAAGGGAAAGGTTTTTTGTTTTTTTTGTTTGCTCTCGAGCACGGGTAGAGATATGATCCCGGCCACTCGATCGGCAAGGTTACAAGAGCGCGCTATGCATGTGGGCGCTGTGAATGCTAGAAATGCTAGAAATGTGCCACAGGAACACATACCGTAATGATTAACTGGGGACGATCACATCTCGTTCAAGACAGGGAGTTCCTGCGGATCGGTACAGGTCTCGGTTGCATTGTCGCCATTCTTGTGTGTTGTGGGTCCATTGTCAGTGAGGCGGTGGCCGAACCGGCCCATCATCCCGTCAATCTTACCTTGTATTATCCCGTCGGTACCAACAAGGATCCCGATATCGACACGAACTTCCGGCTATCATTGATCTATGGTCGGGTGGGAGCGGTTCACGGCGTCGACATCAATACCGGCGTGTCCGTCATCCAGCGTGACCTGCGTGGATTTCAGACGACCCTGCTCTACTCACAGCTCGGAGGGGAATTCCGAGGTGTCGCCTTGACGGGCCTGGTGAACTACTTCCAGGCGGAGAGTCGTGGTATTCAGGTAGCCGGTCTGGCCAACGTCGATCGTGGACGCTTTGCAGGTCTCCAGTACGCGTTTCTCTTCAACTTCGTCCAGGGTGGACTGTCCGGAATCCAGGTGGCCAGCGTCTTCAACTCCAGTCACGGCGACGGGGGTTTTCTGCAATTGGCCGGCGTGGCCAACATGAACGAGGGCTCCTTCCAAGGTGTACAGATCGGTGGTATCAACCTGACCGGTAACCACCTCGTGGGGGCTCAGCTGGGCGTGGTCAACATGGCCGTGAAGGCCAAGGGGTTCATGGGCGGCCTCATCAACATCGCAGGTGAAACCAGAGGCTTGCAAATCGCTCCCTTGAACATCATGCGCCGGAATCACGGCGTGCCCATCGGGCTGATCAATATAGACGAAGACAATGGCGGGGAGGACTGGATCACTTTCGGCAGTAACCTCGCGGCTTTCAACACGGGCATGCGCACCACGGTCAACCGCTTCTACTCCATGTTCACGGTGGGATACGGAGATCTACAGGGGGATGTCGAAGATACTGCCTTCTTGTCGTGGCATTACGGCTATACCATGCCGCTGGGCAGGAGATGGAGCATTGATATGGACCTCGGATTTGTCCACATCATGCCCAAGGCCAGTGACGATCCCAACCAGAACGACAAGCAGCACTTCGCGGTGCAAGGCAGAGTCCTGGCCGAATTCCGGTTCAACCGCAAGGTGGCCGTGTATGGCGGCGGCGGGATCAGCAGCATTTATTCGGAATACTCGTCCAATGCCACTCAGAAAACGGAGCCACTCGGTGTCGTGGGCATATCACTCTTCTAGAGTCCTGGAATTCAGGGCTGGCGGAACCATGCGAACGGGCGTGATAATCACCCTGGCGGCCCTCGTGTTCCTGGTGGGGACCATGGCGCCGGTAACCGCCACAGCACAGACTGCTGCGCAGTCGACGACACAGTCCGCCCCGCCGCCACCGGATCCCTTCGCAGCCGATCCCGATTCCCTCCCCGTATTCGAGATCAAGAAGAAACCCTGGCTAGCTGTGGGGGAGGTGATCGGAATCAACCTCATGATCTGGTCCTACAACCGTTTCATGCGGGAAGGCGGTCAAAATCCTGGCTTCAGGATCGGATTCAATTCCTGGGAAGAGAACATCCTGAACGGATTCGAGTGGGACGACAACAGCTTCTCCACCAACCAGTTCGCTCATCCCTATCACGGAAGCCTCTATTTCAATGCGGCCCGTTCCAGCGGCTACAGTTACTGGGGGTCTATGCCGTTTGCCTTTGCTGGCAGTTGGATGTGGGAATACGTCATGGAAACCCATCATCCCTCCATCAACGACTGGATCGCCACCGCCTTCGGTGGCAGCGCCCTTGGCGAGACGACGCACCGGCTGTCTGCCATGGTATTCGACAACACGGCCACCGGCGGCTCGCGTTTCTGGAAGGAGCTGGGCGGTTTTCTCATCAACCCCGTGGGTGGGCTCAATCGTATGTTCAGCGGGGAAGCGTTCGATGTTTACGCGAACCCGCCAGATCGTTTCCCGAGCAAGCTGCAGGCTAACTATGAGATCGGTTTTCGCACGATTGGGGATGACCGCCTCTGGGAATCGGACACGACCCGGGTCTACATGGAGATGGACTTCTACTACGGCGATCCGTTCGCCGGGGACATCGAGAAGCCTTTCGACTCCTTCGACTTCACCCTGCAGCTGAATTTCAACGACAAATCCCTCATCGGACGCGCGCAAGCGAAAGGGATCTACTTCGCCTCTGTACTGGAGGAATCCGAAAGAACCCAGCACCTCCTCGCTGCCTACCATCACTACGATTACATCAACAACTGGGCCTTCGAATTCGGTGGGCAAAGCGTCAGTGCGAGCTATCTTTCCAAGATCCAACTGGGCAGGTCTTCACTGACCACCGAGCTTCACGGCCTCGGGATGATCCTGGGCGCCACCAGGTCCGACTACGTGAATTTCACGGGGCGCACGTACGACTACGGCCCCGGGCTCGGTTTCAAGTTTCTGTCGATCTTGCACCGGCACGGCCGCCCGTTCTTTACCATCAGCCATTCGAACTTCTGGATTCACGTCCTGAACGGCAACGACGCCAATCACTTCGTCAGTTTTACCAGCGCCAGGCTTGACCTGCAGATCCGGAATTTCTTCGGGGTCGGGTTCGAGTACGACCTTTATTACG
>CBDURX010000440.1:0-3075 GCA_965369485.1 uncultured bacterium
GGTAGATGCCAAGGACGAGGTGGTGGCGGTAGATGCCAAGGACGAGGTGGTGGCGGTAGATGCCAAGGACGAGGTGGTGGCGATAGATACCGCTGACGAGGTTCCGGCTGCCGAAGATATGGAAACGAGTCCCGATACTTCCGCGGCTGACGTCGAGGACGACTCGGACACGAAAAAGTGACGTCTCGCGCCCACACGGGTGCGGCGAGGTGGAAGAACGAGGGGTGGAGGTTCGCTTCCACCCCTTTGCCGTAGAGGTGAGGTGAGGTGGAAACAGTCCGTGCCGGTAGCAGCCCGCGGATCCGGATCGCTTTCTGGACCCTGGGCTGTCGCCTTAACCAGTACGACACCGAGGGCATGAAGAGTCAACTGGCCGCCGGTCTGACTGTTGAGGTGGTGCCGTGGGCCACTGAAGCCGACGTCTACGTCCTGAACAGCTGCACGGTCACGGGCAAGGCAGATCAGGAGTGCCGCCGCCTCACGCGCCAGATCAAACGGAAACACCCACAGAGCAAGGTGGTCGTAACCGGCTGCTACGCGCAGACCCAGCCCGACCGGTTACTGGGCATCCCCGAGGTGGATGGCGTGGTGGGGACCACGGCCAAGGACAGCATCGACGAATGGCTACCCGCCCTGTTGCATAGTGAAGAACCCATGGTCCGGGTTGAAGACTTCCCCACGCGGTCTGCCTTCAGTTCCCCCATCATCACCGAGTTCGCTGGCAGATCCCGCGCCTTTGTGAAGGTTCAGGAAGGCTGCGACTTGCGCTGTGCTTACTGTCTTATCTGGCGCGCGCGCGGTCCAGCCCGCTCCCGGTCGCGAGAGGACCTGCACCGCCAGCTCGCCACACTGATCGCTGCTGATTACCGTGAAGTGGTCCTGGCTGGGGTGCACTTGGGTAGCTACGGGCGCGACCTGTCACCGCGCACATGCCTGGTGGAACTGCTGCGTGGCATCGTAATCGATTTTCCCGACTTGCGGTTGCGGTTGAGCAGCATCCACCCCAACGAGATCACACCGGATCTTCTATCTCTCTGGAGTGAACACCCCCAGCTACGACCGCATCTGCACATCTCCCTGCAGAGTGGTTCGGACAGTGTGTTGAAGCGTATGCGGCGGCCTTACCACAGCGAAGCAGTACGTGATGCGGTAACCCGGACCGCCGCAGCCATTCCTCATTGCGGCATAGGCGCAGATCTCATCGTCGGGTTTCCCGCCGAAAGTGACGCGGAGTTCGCGGCCAGTATGGCGCTGGTGGAGACGTTACCGTTCACCTACCTGCACGTGTTCCGCTTCTCGCCACGTCCGGGTACCCCCGCAGCCAGCATGTCCGACCAGGTTCACCCTGAGGCCGTCACTGAACGCAGCGCAATCTTGCGCGAGTTGGCACAACGCAAGAAACAGGCTTTTACTGAAGGATTGGTGGGGCAGAGACGCGAAGCCGTCGTCGAAACCGTCGGCTGTACACCAGGTTGGCAGCACGGCACCACCGACAACTACGCCAGCATCATGATCCCCGGCTACTGGACGGAAGGCAGTCTGGTTCGGTGCCGTGCCGATAAACTCGTCGCTGGCCAACTTCATGCCGCCGACGTTGAGCCGATCGATGGTTTTTCCACTGTTTGACACGATCCCGGGCTCAGTTCCCACTGCGAAGGATCACACGCGTGAGTGCTGGAATCAAAACCGGTTATGCGGTCTACATAGAGACCTACGGTTGCCAGATGAACGTGTACGATACCTCGGCCATGTTCGGGTTGCTGGTAAGTGCTGGTTTCCGCCGGGCTCCTACCCTCGAGGATGCCGACGTGGTGCTGTTGAATACCTGCTCGGTACGTGAGCACGCCGAGCACCGGGTCCTCAGCCGAGTAGGCGAGTTGCGGCACCGTTTGCGAGGGGACAGCGGCCGGCCGATCCTCGGCATCTGCGGCTGCATGGCGGAGCGACTTCGCGAGACTCTCGTCGCCAAAGGAAGTGGTGTGGATCTGGCCTGCGGTGTCGATCAGTACGACCGCTTACCGGATGACCTTCTCAGCCTGTTGAACGATAGCAACGCCCCGAGGGTCGTCGCCACCGGCCACCGGGATGACGTGCATTACGTGGCGCCGCCGGATGCCTACCCCCAGAATAACTCCCACCTGGTTACCATCCACAAGGGCTGCGATTACCGCTGCACCTACTGTATCGTGCCGGACACGCGTGGACCCCAACGTGAGAAATCGCCCGATACGATCCTGGACGAGATCCGGTCGGTGATCGCTGCCGGCGGAGTGGAGGTGACCTTGCTCGGCCAGAACGTCACGGCTTATCGCTGGGGAGATGAGTTGAATTTCGCCACTCTTTTGCGCCGTGTGGCAGCCAGCGTGGGTCTGAAACGCATCCGCTTCTTGACCGGTCACCCACGTGACATGACCGACGAGTTGCTGCACACCATCGCCGACGAGCCCAAGATCTGTCCTGTTCTGCACTTACCCCTGCAGAGCGGCAGCGACCGAGTTCTCAAGCGCATGAAACGCCTCCACAAGCGTGACGAGTACCTGGCCATGATCGACAAGGCACGGGCCTGGATCCCCGAAGTCACTTTCTCCTCTGACTTCATCGTCGGCTTCCCCGGAGAAACGGACCGCGATTTCCGGGATACACTTGAGGTGTTACGTGAGGTACAGTACGATCAGGTTTTCTCGTTCAAGTATTCGGCACGGCCGGGTACGCCGGCCGCCCGCCTGGAGGACGATGTGCCTCCGGCGGAGAAGAAACGGAGATTGGCCGAGTTGATGAGCGTGCAGGGTGAGGTCTGGTGCCGGGTAGCCGCCGCTCAAGTCGGACAGATTTGGCACGGCACCCTCGAAAGTCCGGCACGAGCACCAGCTAAGGTCTGGCGCATGCGGACCATGAACAATCGTAAAGTGCTCCTGGAATTACCTTCAGCCACCAGTGGCAGCCAGGTGACGGCCAGGATCACAGGATACGAAAACACGACCTTCTGGGGGAAACCCCTCAGGAACGCGAGGTGATGAACGTGTGGGTGGTTAAAGGTTTTCTGTTCCTGCTCCTGCTCTTTGTGCTGGTCTATTT
>CBDURX010000441.1:0-3071 GCA_965369485.1 uncultured bacterium
ATCCGATGGCACCTGCCAGCACGGTAGCGGCCTCGCTGGCCCGAGCGGCCGGCATTGACCTTCAAGGGCAGAACTCTCAGCTATCGACAGCTCAAAGACCAAGTCGACCGCTTCGCCGCCGGCCTGTCCGAACTAGGTGTCGCGAAGGACAGCAGAGTTGCCCTCTGGATGCCCAACCTGCCCCAGATGGTGATCGGTTTCTTTGCGACCCTGCGGCTGGGCGCCCAGGTCGTCAACACCAACCCGTTGTACGTGGAGCGGGAGATCGAGCACCAGTTCAACGACGCCGGGGTGAGCGTCGTGGTGACCCTCGATTTCCTGTGGTGGTACAAGCTGCGCGGTATGCTGGACAAGACCCCGGTGGAGCACGTCGTCGTCTCCTCGATCCCCGATTACCTACCCTTTCCCCTGAACATCCTGGCTCCTCTGAAGCTGAAGAAGACGCAGCAGTACGTGCGTGTCCCGCGGGAGCCGCGGGTCCACTTCTTCAAGGAGATCATCAAGCGTAAGCTTCCACAGCCTCCCAAGGTGAACATCTCCCTCGACCATGTGGCTGTTCTGCAATACACGGGCGGCACTACGGGAGTATCCAAGGGCGCCATGCTGACGCACCGGAACATCTCGGCCAACACGCAGCAGGCCACATCCTGGTTCCCCATCTTGAAAGAGGGCCCGGAAGTACTGCTGGCCTGTCTACCCTATTTCCACGTGTTCGGGATGACTATCTCCATGCTGTGGCCGATCCTGGGCGGCATGCACATCATCCTGGCCCCGAACCCACGGGATATCCGGGATCTGGTCCGGAGCATCGTCAAGTACCGCGTGACGGTATTCCCGGCGGTCCCGGCCATGTTCGTGGCCATCAACAACTACCCCCGCATCGACCAGGTCGACCTCTCCAGTATCAAGGCCTGCTTCTCGGGATCGGCCCCGCTTCCCATCGAGGTCCTCGAGCGTTTCGAGGAGCTGACGGGGGGCAAGATCACCGAGGGCTTCGGCCTCACCGAGACTTCGCCCGTGACCCATGTAAACCCTCTCCTGGGGCTGCGCAAGCCGGGTTCGGTGGGCATCCCCGTACCAGGGACCGATGTCAAGATCGTCGATCTCGAAACAGGCGCGAAAGAGCTCGGGATAAACGAGGAGGGCGAGGTTTGCCTCAAAGGGCCACAGGTCATGGCGGGATACTGGAACCGGCCCGCAGAGACCGCACAGATGCTGAGGGACGGCTGGGTCTACACCGGCGATCTGGGGAAGATGGACGAGGACGGCTACCTCTACATCGTCGGCCGCAAGAAGGACATGATCGTGGCGAGCGGCTACAACGTGTACCCCGACGAGATCGACAACGTGCTCTTCATGCACCCTGCGATTCTCGAGGCCGCCACCATCGGCCTTCCCGACACGAAGCGCGGCGAGACCGTCAAGTCCTTCGTCGTCCTCAAGCCCGGCCGGAATGCCACTGCGGAGGAACTGTTCGAGCACTGCAAGAAGCAACTCGCTCCGTTCAAGGTACCGAAGCAAATCGAGTTCCTGCCCGAGCTGCCCAAGAGCAGCATGATGAAGATCCTGCGCCGCGATCTTCGCGCCAGAGTGATGGATCAGGGAGAGTAGTCAGTTTCTACCCATGGATCGTGGTGGCCGGTTCGGGCCGTCCTGATATTAAATTACCGCGGGGTCGGTGATCAAGATAGGGCATGATGGACACTTTTGTCGTTATTGCCGGCAGGTTTGCCTGTGGCCTGGCACTGATTCTCTTCTCGGTTCCGGCGCCTGGCCTGGAGCTCGACTACAAGGTCACCCTCGAAGATCTGGCGTCCCAGACTCTTCAGATCGAGCTGACCATCACGGGCTGGGAACAGACGGAGCTGCGTCTGCGCACAGTCCCTACCTACATGGACAATCCCACTGCGGCCGCCAACGGCCAGGTGGTGCGCAACCTGGCTGCCTGGACCCCCGGGGGTCTGCCGGTTGCCATGCAGGTCGCGCCAGATGATGAAAAGGAGCCGGTCTACCTGATCAGCGGAGCCCCTGACACCCTGCGAGTGGCCTACGAGCTCTTTGTGGACTTCGTCCCCAGCCGGCAGACTGCGGAGTATCCCATCCGGAATCCCTTCATGGACCCGCAACGAGCCTGGCTCTACGGCAATTACGTCTTCTGTCATCCCGAGCTGGCCGATAGCAAGATCGACTACATCCGCCGGCCACTGAACATCCAAGTCCGGTTCCAGACGCCTGCCGGCGTGCCGCTGGTGGGCCTGCCTTCCGCTCAACTGGAACTTGCCAATCTGTACACTTTGATGTCCTTGCAGTTCGGATTCGGAGACTTCCAGGTGACCACTGCCGCTGCCGGGGATTACCCATTTCGCATCATCACACCCGACAGTTCCTCCTTCACATCCGCCGAGAGAGATTGGTTGCACGAGCGCACGGGCGAGCTGGTCGCAACGGTTACGGAAATCTTCGGCGGTGCTCCTTTTCCATCCATGAGCTTCTACTATTTCCGCGCCCCCGGCATCGGTGGTCTCGAGGGGGCATATGCCTGCCAGGCTTACTTGCCGGTCGACGTCGATCTGACCGATCCCGCTGGGGAGAGACGCTTCATATTCGCCTTGACGGCACTGCATGAATTCTTCCACACCTGGATTCCCATAGGCCTGTTCGCAGCGGATGATCCCTGGTTCAAGGAGGGCTTGACTTCCTATTACGGTCAGGTCCTGTCCTGCCGCCTCGGCTGGCTGTCGTCGGACTCCTGGCAAACATGGCACGAATCGTACGGCGACCTGTTGCGGAGCAACCCCCTGATAGACGAGGTGGCGCTGACCGATGCCAGGATCTGGGAGCGCGAGTACGAATCGGAGGACTGGCGGACCTTGACGTATGACCGCGGACAGGCAGTGTCGCTGCTACTCGACGTTCGGATTCGGAAGGCGACCGAAAACCGCAAGAGCCTGGACGATGTCCTGCCCCTGCTCTTTCAACGCTACTTGCACGGCTCCTTCTCCCATGACGAACTGCTGGATACCATCGCAGTAGCCACGGGCTATGCCGCCGTTGACTTCTTTGCCGCGTAC
>CBDURX010000442.1:0-3065 GCA_965369485.1 uncultured bacterium
CTACAACATTGTCGAAGAAGACATCCTGCCACTGGATCACGCCTCCGGAGTAGCTAGCCAGGGCAATATGCCCCTGCAGGTATGGAGAGCTAAAATCATAGATGTCGAATAGCAGATCTTCGTCGAATCTTGCCATGATCTCGTTAGCGACGACGTCGATCTGAATGTGATGCCAGGTTTCCGGGGAGTTCGGATAGTAGGGATCGTAGGCTAGCACGACTTTATTCCCATTGATCATCTTGTTGAGGAAAGCGTCGTTCCAGGGATCGGCTCGCACCACGAGTTCATAATAGTGAAGGGGCGAGAACACCCTGAACCAAACCACTTGATTGACACTGCCCTCGGCGTACAAGTCGCACTCGAAATGGTAGTCTCCCCATTCGGCCGAACCCGCGAGACTTATTCCCCAAAACTCGAATCCCTGGGTGTGTGCATGGTAGGTCCCATTCACGACTTCCCACTCCCCTCCTAGGACGGTGAAGCCATCGGCCACGCCATCATCGAAGTTTTCAGAGAAAATGATTCCCCCCAGAGCCCCGCCCGGGATCGTTAAGAGAATTGCGCTGATCAACAGGGCAGTCGATTTACTGATGCCTATCATGATGTTCACCTCCGGTTTGAAAATACAAAGTCTTCACACCGACAGAGATCAGCGTACGAGGACCATCCATTTGCTAATTAGAGTGACTCCTGATTTCATGAGGATGTCGTGCTCGTAGTACATTCCGCAGACAAGCTCAACGCTGTCGCCGGCTAGGGCAGAATCGATACCCGCCTGGATAGTCGGCGCGTCTCTCGTGCCATCAGGCAGGATGGGCCAGGTCCGTGCTGCTAAGGAAGGGGCTGCTATTAGATAGACCAGGACAACAGTGGAAAAGGGGAGTATTTTCACTGCATACCGCCAATCAGAAGCCGGGCGAGAGACAGAATTGAATGCAGTATACCACATTCCCTGGCTGCTAACCAGAATTGCTCGGCGACCTAATTCTGAGACACTGAGAGGATTCCAGAGAGAAATTGGAGTCTAAGGAGGAGTCGATGAGCAACAGCCCGCCGATTGAAAAGTCCTCTCCGGACGTGCTAGAATGTCAGCCTCCTCCGGAAACAGGGCGGGAAATGGGCGGTTGGATTTCCTGTCGATCCTGTTACATTGTATTTGTGATGATTAACATCTTTGCGCTGAAGGGCGCACCCTCAGGCAGGCAGGAATGGAGTCCATGGACCACCCCCTCATGAATCCCGTCCACAAATTCTACATCCCGGTCATGGGCACCGGCTTCACCATCGACACGCCCTTGAAGGTGGCGCGTTACGGGATATCCTCGGTGGTGTCCCTGGTGGACGATGTTCTCATCGAGCAGATACGGCAGCGTCTGACCCGGGACAGCGGTCAGGACTACCAGGAGATCTGCTCGAACGAAGAGGACTGCCGCGCCAAGCGCATCACCTCGTACCTGAACATGATGGACGAGATGATCGAGCGCCAGATGGAGAAGTTGCGCACCTCCCTCTTCGAAAAAGGCAGCGAGATCTGCAAATACTTCGAGATGCTGCCCGAGTCGCCCCTGCGGTCCCTGTACACGAAGATGCAGAGCACCCTGGACGCCGTGGAAAAGGCCCGGTTGCAGGAAACCCTGCGCCGGAAGATCACCCCTGGTGCCATCGACGTGAACATCATGACCAAGGTCGATCGGGCCAGACTCAGCCAGGGCAAGGACCTGGGGCCCAAATTCTCCGACGCCATGAGTGCCCTGCGCGGTTACGCCCGCAGTCGCCTGCGTTCCTCGGTTGTTCTGTCGGCGGGCCTGAACCGCAAGCTCTTTGCCTATCTCGCCGAGTTCGGGGATTACTTCCCCGACGACGTTGGCGAGATCCGCAAGCGCATCGTTCTGAAGGTCAGCGATTTCCGGTCGGCCCTGATCCAGGGCAAGCTCCTGGCCCGGCAGGGGTTGTGGGTCAGCGAATACCGCATCGAGTCGGGATTGAACTGCGGCGGCCACTCTTTCGGCGGCAAGGGTACCCTGCTCGGACCGGTGCTGGCGGAATTCAAGGAAAAACGCGCCCAGATGCGCGAACAACTCTACGAGATCTGCGTCACCGGACTACACAATCTGGGCCGCTCGGCTCCCGGCACACCGCTGGATTTCCGGGTGACGGTCCAGGGCGGTATCGGCACGGCCGAGGAGAATGAGCTCCTGGAGAAGACCTACCAGGTGGACGGCATGGGCTGGGCGAGTCCGTTCCTGCTGGTGCCCGAGGTGGTCAACATCGACGAGGACCACCTGGAGAAGATCATCTCGGCCGGAGAAGACGACGTGTACCTGAGCGAATCGTCGCCCCTGGGAGTGCCATTCTGGTGCCTGAAGACATCCACCAGCGAGGAGCGCCGACTCGAACTCATTCGGGACGGCAAGCCGGGCAGCGCCTGCCCCAAGGGTATTCTGGTTTCCAACACAGAGTTCACCAACCTTCCCATCTGCACCGCCAGCCGGGCCTACCAGCGACGCAAGCTCGATGAACTCGGCAGCACCGGACTGAGCGCGGAAGCACGTGCTGAGGTCGAGCGCCAGGTGGTTGCCAAGGCTTGCATCTGTCACGACCTGGCCGGCAGCGCCACGGTACCCCAGGGGATTGACCCCGACGCCAGGACGGCCGTCTGCTGCGGGCCCAACATTGTGTACTTCTCGCGGGTAGCCAGATTGCGGGAGATGGTCGATCACATCTACGGCCGCTTGCGCCTACCCCTGAAAAGCAACCGTCCCCACATGTTCCTCAAGGAACTCTCCCTTCACCTGGACGGCCTGAAGGCCGAGATGGTCCGGCGCCGGAAGGATTTCGGCTCCTCCAACCGCAACACCAACGTTGTCCGGGAGAACTTGCTGGCCGGCATCCGGCACTACCAGAACCTGGCCTCGCGTCTGGTCGCTGATCAGAGGAAGGAGTTCTCTGCCCGGCTGGAAGCCCTGCGCGGTGAGCTGGATCGGATCAGAAAATAACAATTCTATAGATACCTAAATTGAGCGATACCAACTATTGAAAAACTCCACCTGCCGGGGTAAGGTATT
>CBDURX010000443.1:0-3054 GCA_965369485.1 uncultured bacterium
GGCTGGTCGGGCGGCAACATCAACCCCATGGAGATTACCTGCAGGGAGCGTACCTGAAGGGGAAGGATTTTCTTGTCGGCCGTCACTTCTGGCGCGCCACTGACACCGAGCATGGCCGGTACCGAAGGACCGTAGATGTCGGCGTCGAGGAGGCCGGTCCGGTGCCCCTTGTCGCGCAACGCCAGGGCCAGGTTCACCGCCACCGACGACTTGCCGACCCCACCCTTGGCGCTGGCCACCGCGACGACGTGTTTGACACCGGCCAGGGGAGCCTGATCACTGAACGGGTCGTCCGCGTGCCGCGGGGCGGAATGACCGCCGGCGTTCTTCTCGGTGATGGTGACACTCACGGAGGTGACGCCCGCCAGGTCGCCGACCTTTTCGGCCACCAGTTCCTGAACACGAGCGATGGTTTCTGGTTTCTCGGAGGTGCGGACGATCTCCACAGCCACACCGCCGTTCTCGACCTGGATCTTCCCCACCAAGTCGATGGAGACGATGTTGACCTTTGTCCCCGGACAGAGTACCTGACGCAGGGTATTACGAACGATGTCGGGGGTCAGAACACTTTCCTCGGACACGATCATTTCCTCCTAAAGCAGGCTGAGAGGCGAGCGCAACGATGGGCAACCTAACGGCATTCCTAATCGTGCGCAACGAGGAACTCCTACTGCCGTGCTGCCTATCCAGCCTGGCCGGGGTGGTCGACGCAGTCGTGGTCCTGGACACGGGCAGCCGCGACGGCACCCAGGACATCCTCACCCGCGCCACCGCTGACCCGACCCTGCCGCCCCTCCTCTGGGAATCTCACCCCTTCGTGGACTTCGGTCAGGCCCGCCGGGCGGCCCTGGCCCGTGTCGAGACGGAATGGGCTCTCTGGATCGACGGGGACGAGTTCCTCTCGGACCCACTGCGCGAAAGGTTGCGCCAGTTGCGCGCTGCGGGGACATGGGAGGATTACGACGCTTGCATGGTCCCTTTGGAGAACCGCGTCTATGGCCGCGTGATGCGCGGTCGAAACCTCTCCGGCCAGTTCCGCACGCGCATCTTTCGATCTCACCTGGGAATCATCACCAGCTCGGCTGTCCACGAAGGACTTCACCTGCCACCGACCTGCCGGACACTGCGCCTCACCGAGCCTCTCGTACACGACACCCTCATCAACTGGCGCCGCTACCTGGTGAAGGTCGACCTCTACACGGACCTGGAAGCGGCCACCATGCCACACCGCCATCCCCTCTACCTGCTGGCCCACCTGCTGGTGACAGTGCCGGCGACCATGTGGCGGGAGTACGTTTGGCGCACGGGGTTCCGAGATGGGTGGCCCGGTTTCGTCTGGGCTGCGACGACTGCGTGGTCCTCCCTGCTGCGGGACTTCAAGCTTTTGCGTCGATCGGCCCGGCACTCTCTCGCCGCGGGCCCAGACTGCTGATCCGGGTTTTGGTCTGATGGTTCAAGAGAGCACATCTTGCAGGATCTGCGCATGATCGAAGGCCAGCTCCGGCAGATCGTCCACGTGAAACCAGGCCGCCTGGGCCGCATCGTCGCCGCCCTGAACCGGTGGGGGGTCACCCGTCACCCTGGCCACGTAGACGACCGAGACGGTATGACCGCGCGGGTCGCGTCCCGGCGCACCGTACGTGCGAAATTGACGGAAAAGCAGATTGCCGAGGCCGGTTTCCTCGGCGATTTCCCGCTGGACGGCTGTGGGGAGGTCTTCACCGTACTCCACGAAACCACCAGGCAAGGCCCAACAGCCACGGAAAGGATCGGTACCGCGTCGGATCAAGAGCACAGAAACTGAGTCGTGCGGGACAGAAGCTGGACTGCGGAGCAGGACCACACCATCGACGGTCAAAGCGGGCATTCGAGTTTCGCGACGGCTGCTACCTGACCTCTCCGGCAAGGGTCAACCCTTGTCGAAGGAGGCGAGGGCCTTCTGGCATTCGTCGAACGTCTCAAAAACCAGTTTCAGCTGCGTCACATTCAGGATGTTGTCGATACGCTCACTGACCTCGCAGATCTTCAGCTGGCCACCCTCCTTCTTGAGGGTGTGGAAGGCCGATACCAGCACGCCCAAGCCGGTGGAGTTGATCCAGTTGACCTTGGACATGTTCAGGAGGATATCGACGTATCCTTCCTTTATAAGGGTCTTTATCTCCGTATGGAATTTCTCGTGGTCCGGCCCTCCCATGATCTTGCCGGACAGGAAAAGGACCATCACGTCCCCTTCGGCTTTCGATTTGATCTTCAAAGGTCATTCCTCCCCGGCGGGGATACACCGCCCTGGCTGGGTTCCTGCCTCGCGAAGCACGCTGCCGCTGAGAATGCGATTCGCCTCCTGTAAAAGCAAGCCCTACCTGGACCTGCTATGGTGATTTCTGGTAATTTAACCCGGATCTGCCGTGTACGCCGCAGCGAGGGCGTGGAGATGTTCGTCCGGCAGCAATCTCGTAGGGACGGGCCATCCTCCTGCTTGGATTGCTGACCCGTGAAAGGGAGGCAGAGATGGGTCACCTTCGCCCCGCCGTGCTCAGCGGCACCTGGTACCCCGGTGAACCGAGTCAACTCACTCGGACGGTGCGTGGTTTCCTGGCCGAAGCGGACCGAGCCGTACGCCCAACAGGTCGCCCACTCCTGGCCGTTGTCCCCCACGCTGGCTACACTTACAGCGGGCTGGCCGCAGGCCGGCTGTATGGCCTGTTGGAAGGACTGAACTACGACCGCGTCTTCATCCTCGCCCCCAGTCATCGCGCCACCATCGACCGGATCGCCCTGTCCGGAGCTACAGCCTTCGCCGTACCCGGTGGCAAAGTTACCGTGGACCACGAGACGGTGGCTTTTCTCACCTCCCATCCCTCCTACGAGATCGACGATGATGTCCATGCTAGCGAGCACGCCGTGGAGATCCAGCTACCATTCCTGCGGGAGATCTTCGGCGCCAACCTCCGCATCGTACCACTGCTGGTGCCCCACCAATCCGATCTCTGGTTGCATGAAGCCGCCCAGGTTTTGGAGCCGTGGTGTGACGGCAGCACTCTCTTTGTTGTCTCG
>CBDURX010000444.1:0-3053 GCA_965369485.1 uncultured bacterium
CCCCGGCAAGGGGAGCTGCAGGGGGGGGACAGCCCGATCCTCTGTGCCCGCGGTTAGCCGGGATTATTCTCCCAGCCACACGTTCACACCCGCGTAGAAAATCCGGCCTGGGTCCAGGCCGGCGCTCCGTCACTGGCGCGGCGCCAGCACTTCGATCTGGTAGGCGAGCCATTGATCTCCGCGCGTCTCGCCCTTGGCATCCAGCACAGCTACACGCCTCAGCGCCGAGCGTCGCAGCAGAGCGAGCCACTGCTTCTCGTCGTAGGTGCGTAGATCGAACCGACCGTCGATGTGGGTGGTGCTCGACGGCCGTTCCACCATGAGATGACTGATCACCTGCTCGCGCCGTCCCTTGGCGCCGCCGTGCTCCACCGGGAGGTAGTTGACGACATGAGTCACCCGGCACGGACCGCGCGCGCCGACCCACACGTCCTCGTCGGACATGTAGGCCGCATAATCGGTGAGGCTGATCCCCACTGCATACACGCCGCCCGGTTTCAGCACCCGGGCTATCTGAGCGAAGTGAGCCAGCATGATGCGGTCGCTCATGAGGTGGCGAATGGAGTTGACCGCGTTGAAGGCGAAGTCGATGGAGCGGGGCGACACACACTCCGAGAAGGAGGTCATGTCGGCTACGAGAACCCGGGTGCGGCGGCTCAGTCCACGGCGCCACAGGCTCTCCCGCGCGTAGGCGACCTGGGAAGGGCTGATGTCGATACCGACGACGCGGCGGCCACGCCGGGCGATCAGGCGCAGGAACCGACCACTGCCGCAGGCCGGTTCCAGCCAGACACTCCCGCGGCGTACTCCGCGCCCGTAACACGCATCGGCCCTTTCCAGGGCATCCAGCTCACGAGCCGTCCCCGGACTGGACACGATGTCGTAGATGGCAGGATCGGCATAGAGCACATTGTAGCGCGGGTCGGAGGTGAACGGAGTCTCGGTCCGAAGACTCATCTTCCTGACCACCGGTTTCACGCGTGCGAACCGTGCTCGGTCCGCGTGATGATCTCGTCCTGTAACTCCCTGGCGAGATCGCAGAAGTAATCGCTGTAACCGGCCACCCGCACGATCAATCCGCGGTGATCTGCCGGCTCGGCCTGAGCCCGCCGCAGCGTCTCGGCGCTGACCACGTTGAACTGAACGTGGTGACCACCCAAATGGAAATAGGTTCGGATCAGGCTCGCCAGTTTGCTCAGTCCCTCTTCCCCGGCCAGCACTTCGGGTGTGAACTTCATGTTCAACAGGGTTCCGCCGGTCTTGACGTGGTCCATCTTGGCCGCCGACAGCATGACCGCCGTGGGCCCTTGCCTGTCCATTCCCTGTACGGGCGATATCCCTTCAGACAACGGCGCGCCAGCCCGCCGCCCATCGGGACTGGCCCCCAGCACCGATCCGAAGTACACGTGGCAGGTGGTCGGCAGCATGTTGATGTGATACCGGCCGCCGCGGTTGTTGGGCCGACCATCCACAGCGGTGAAGTAAGCCAGGAAGCCCTTCCGCATGAACTCGTCGGCCGCTTCGTCGTCGGTACCCCACTTGGGTGACTTGTTCAGCAAGATTTGCCGCAGCTTCTGCGCCTCCTGGAAGTCCCCGGCCAGAGCGGACAGCAGTTCGGCCATGCTGCAGGTTTTCTGCCCGAAAACATGTTTCTGAAGGGCGGCGAAACTGTCCGTCAGGGTGCCGATCCCCACCCCTTGTAGGTAGCTGGTGTTGTAACGGGCGCCACCTTCGTTGTAGTCCATCCCCTTGGCGATACAGTCGTCGGTGATGAGGGAGAGGAACGGCGCCGGCATGTTCTCGGCATAGCAGCGCTCGATGATCTGGTTGCCGTGGATCTTGATGTCCAGGAAGTGATGCAATTGTCGCTGCCAGGCCGTGAACAGTTCGTCGCTGGCCGTGAAACCGCGGGGATCGCCGGTCCGGGGACCCAGTTGCTTGCCGCTCCGTGGATCGCATCCGTCGTTCAGGGCCAGCTCCAGGATCTTGGGCAGGTTGAAGTAGCCGGTCAGGATGTAGGCCTCCTTGCCGAAGGCCCCCGTCTCCACGCAGCCGCTGGTTCCACCCTCACGGGCATCCGCAATACTCTTGCCCTGCCGCAGTAACTCCGCGACGACGGTGTCGGAGTTGAAGAACGAGGGAAAACCGTACCCCTTGCTGACGACCCGGCAACTCTCCAGCAGGAAGCGGTCGGGGGTCTTGCGGGATATCTGTACGTTGGTGCTGGGTTGCAGAAGGTGCATCTCCTCGACGATCTCCACCAGGATGTCGGAGACTTCGCTCGCCCCGTCACTGCCGTCACGCCGCTGCCCCGCAAGGCTGATGTTGGCAAAGTCGGTGTAGGTGCCGCTCTCGGCTGCCGTCACCCCCACCTTGGGTGGCGCCGGATGGTTGTTGAACTTCACGAAGAAGCACTCCAGCAGCTCCTTGGCCGACTGCCGGGTCAGGGTTCCGTCGGCGAGGCCCGCGCGGTAGAACGGCTCCAGGTGTTGATCCAGATGTCCGGGTGAAAAGGCGTCCCAACCATTCAACTCGGTGATCACGGCCAGGTGGCAGAACCAGTACATCTGCAGCGCTTCCTGGAAATCGCGCGGTGGGTGGGCCGGTACCCGGCTGCAGACTGCGGCGATACGTTTCAGCTCGGCCTTGCGCGTGACGTCCCTTTCCTCTGCGGCCATCTCCTGGGCGAGGGCGGCATGGCGCGTGGCGAAAGCGATCGCCGCACCGGCGGCGATGTCCATGGCTTTCAGCTGCTCCTGTTTGCGGCTGGCCTGGGGATCGTGACGGAAATCCAGCGCCGCCAGCGCATCCCGGACATCCTCCTGGAAATCCAGCATCCCCTTGGTGTAGATCTTCCCGTCGGCCACGGTGTGGCCCGGAGCCCGCTGCTCCATGAACTCGGTGAAGATGCCCGCCGCGTAAGCTGCATGCCACTCGTCCGGCAAGAGAGCGAAGATGCGATTCCGCAGGCTGTGCTGCCGCCAGTACGGGATGACTTCCTGCTCGTAGATCCGCAGGACGTCCGTGGACACGCCGTAGCTCGTCTTCCCGCG
>CBDURX010000445.1:0-3053 GCA_965369485.1 uncultured bacterium
ACGGCGTTCGCGGCGCGGTGTGGCCCCTCGCCGAGCTCGCCCATCACGGACTACGACGTGCCTTGGCTGTTTACGGCGGCGTGGATGGTTTGGTGGCGGTCCCTTTGCACGCGTCTCGCCAGCGCACGCGCGGTTTCAACCAGGCGGAGTTGTTAGCGCGCTTGTTGGCTGAGCAGGCAGGGCTGCCGTTCTGGGGGCGGGTGGTGCGGCGCTGCCGGCATACGCGTCAGCAAGCCAGGTTGCCCTCCACGGCGGAGGTGCGGTGCACGAACGTCCGACACGCGTTCGTTGCGGATCGTCCGCCGGGGAAGAGCAACCGGCGCGTGGGCCTCGTGGACGATCTCGTGACCAGTGGCGCTACGGTGCTGGCCGTCGCCTCTACCCTCGCCGCGGCCGGTTGGCGAGTGCGGTGGGCGGTAGCGGCGGGACTGGCATCGGCGGCGGGTACATTGTCACCGCTTTCTAACGGCGAAACGGATCTTGACAGACAGTATGGCCGCTCCTAAATTTGATTTCCTATTTTACTTTGGAGCAATGAGTTACAGCATTTAGGCAGGATGACTGATGATGAGAAAAAAGTTGAGTATCGACCAGGTTGAAACGAGTGGCAAGAAAGTGCTGATGAGGGTCGATTTCAACGTGCCGCTGGATCGGGAGCGACACATCACCGACGACACTCGAATCCGGGCTGTGCTTCCTACCCTGCAGCACGTTCTGGCAGAAGGTGGCAGCCTGGTCCTGGTGAGTCATCTGGGCCGGCCCAAAGGCAAGCCCGATCCGGCATACAGCCTGCGACCTGTGGCCGATCGCCTGGCCGAGTTCGTGGACGTGCCGGTACGCTTCGCGTCCGACAGCGTGGGACCCTCGGCTGCCAGCCACGCAGAGAAATTGCGGTCCGGCGAAATCTTGTTGCTGGAAAACGTTCGATTCAACGCCGGTGAAACGGAGAACGATAGGGGCTATGCAGCCGGCCTGGCCGGTCTCGGCGAGGTCTATGTCAACGACGCCTTCGGCACGGCGCATCGAGCCCACGCCTCCACCGTGGGCGTCACGTCTTATTTCGAGACACGAGCCGCCGGTCTGCTCATGGAGAAGGAGTTGAAATACCTGAGCCAGCTCCTGGAGGAGCCACCCCGTCCCTTCATCGCCTTACTGGGCGGCGCTAAGGTCAAGGGAAAGGTGGATGTTATCGTCAACCTTCTGGATCGGGTCGACACCCTATTGCTGGGCGGAGGGATGATCTTCACCTTCTACAGGGGACTCGGCCTAACCGTGGGTGACAGTCTGGTGGACGAGAGTTGCCTGTCCTTGGTGAAGGAAATCATGGAGAAAGTCGAGAGTGCTACGGCCCAGCTGATCCTGCCCGAGGACTGTATGGTCTCCACGGACTTCAGCGATCGAGGCCAGCGGAAGGAAGTCTTCGTGACCGACATCCCCGACGGTTGGCAAGGGTTGGACATAGGCTCGCAGACAATCGCCAAGTACCGGAAAATCATTGCTGGTGCCAAGAGTGTCTTCTGGAATGGCCCCATGGGCGTGTTCGAGATACCTGCATTCGCCACCGGCACGGTGGCCATGGGGGAGGCGGTCGTCGCGGCAACACGAGACGGCTGCGTTTCAGTCGTCGGCGGCGGTGACTCAGTGGCGGCTTTGAACCAGCTGGGACTCGCCAGCGGCATCACACATATCTCTACCGGTGGCGGCGCCTCTCTCGAGTTCATGGCGGGTCGGGAGCTGCCCGGCGTGGCCGCGCTCACGGATGCCTGAGCCGGTTTGAGTAAGAGTCCAGAGGTGCGAAGGTGTCTGACCGAACCATCACAACGTGTCGCTCTGGATGTCACGGGCGGGCCACACTCCACTCCCAGATACGCGCCCGATTGACAAACCTGTGGGGACGTATTAAGTTGTTTTCCGCCTTCGGTGGTTTCCGGAGGCTTATTTTTATGGTTCATTCCAGCGGCAGGAGCGCATAGGCATGTACACGGTTGTCGTTGTTCTGCACATCTTGAATTGCTTCGTCTTGTGTGTGGTTGTCCTTTTACAGGCGAGCAAGGGTGGGGGCTTGGCCGGCGCCTTTGGAGGTGGCGGTGCGCCCCAGCAGATCTTCGGGTCTCGTGGTATGACGACCATCTTGCACAAGATCACCATCTACTGTGCTGTCGGGTTCTTCATGACCTCTACCGTACTGTTCGGCCTAACTGCCAAACGGGGGCACACAGGTGGATCTGTCGTCCAGGATGCAGTCACCAAAGGGGCGCTGACTAGCGATGTGGCGCAACCGCTGCCCACGGACGAACCTTTGTTCCCCGGTTTACCTACCGAAGGTGATGCGCCGACCGAGGCTGCTACGGGAACGGAAGGTGGCCAGCCCGCTGCCGGTGCGACTGACACTCAGGAACAGAGTGGCGGTGGGACGACGACGAGCAGTGAGGAAGAGGGTGGCAGAGGCGACGCGCCCTAAGAGCGCAACCAAGCCCGGGTGGTGGAACTGGTAGACACGCTATCTTGAGGGGGTAGTGGCCACAAGCCGTGCGGGTTCGAGTCCCGCCCCGGGCACCAACACGAATGCAATGAGGATCGCCTACGGGCGGTCCTTTTTTTTCGAGTTACTCAACGCTGTTTTGCTTCTCGATAGTCTTGATTTTTTTTCAACGAATACGAATAAAAATGACATTTTTCATTGACACGTTTTCTGATTGGTCGAAATAATGGTCGCGCTTTCGTAGTGTGTCCTCCGTGCATCAGTTTGGCACGGGCCTACTACGACGAGGCGGCTCTGATGGCGTCGCTGCAACGAATCACCGCCGGCGTGACGAGCCGATGATGACAGGAGGTCTTGCCTGATCCCGCTGGGTGCGTCGGGGGAAGGTAGACGGAGGAACCCTCAACAAGTGAGGTCCAAGTATGGAGGAGAGAGTGATTCTAGAAGCTGCGGCTCCAGCCGCTAAGAAGAAGGCCAAGAAGAAGGCCAAGAAGAAGGCCACGAAGAAGGCTACCAAGAAGAAGTCCACGACGAAGAAGGCCACCAAGAAGAAGGCCACCAAGAAGAAGGC
>CBDURX010000446.1:0-3030 GCA_965369485.1 uncultured bacterium
CTGAGCCAACACCTTCCGCGTCACGAGACAGAGGTGAAGACGCGCCTCGGTCGAACGCCTGTCTTCCCCCAAGATCACGCACTGGTGATAGAACTGATGGAACAGGCTGGCGACCTCGTAAATGTAACCGGTCAAGCGGTGGGGCTCCCGCGCCTCGGCGGCGGAGAGGATCACTTGCGGTAGCTGGATCAGCTCTCGCACCAGATTCCACTCGCTCTCCTCATCGAGCAAGGCTAGGGATTCTTCCGTGGGCTCACCGGGCTCGATGCCCGCGGTAGCGGCTTTGCGCATCACGGCGCAAATACGTGCGTGAGCGTACTTGACATAGTACACCGGGTTCTCGCTGGACTGCTCCCGGGCCAGGTCCAGGTCGAAATCGAGATGGGAGCCAGGCTTGCGGGTCAAGAAGATGAACTTGGCTACGTCGGCGCCAACCTCGTCGCACAGCTCGTCCATGGTCACGAAACGGCCCTTGCGCTTAGACATGTCCACGGGCCGCCCGTGCTCCAAGAAATTCACCTGTTGCAGGATCTGGATCTCCAGCCAGCCTTCCGGGGTGCCCAGGGCGCGCATGGCCCCCTGCATGCGGGTGATGTACCCGTGGTGATCGGGACCCCAGAAGTCGATGGCGTACTCGAAACCTCGCTGGTACTTGTGGTAATGGTACGACACGTCGGCCAGAAAATATGTCGGTTCTCCATCCGATCGCACGAGCACCCGGTCCTTCTCGTCGCCAAAATCGGTGGCGCGGAACCAGATGGCATTCTCCTGGGTGTACACGGCATTTCTCTCGCTCAGTTTCTCCAGAACCCTCTCGATACGCTTGGTCTCATGTAGCTCGGATTCGAAGTACCAGGTGTCGAAGCGCAGGCCGAAGCGGCGGCATGTTTCCCGTTGCCAGCTGAGAATTTTCATCAGGGCGTACTTGGCGAAGCAGCGGAACGATTGTTCTTCCGGCAGCTGACGCCAGTCTTCCGCGTTGCCCTCCGGAGCGGATACACGCTGGAAACTCTCGTCGTCGAAGGCGGAGGCGGCTGCCGCAATGGCACTGCTGTTTTGCTCCATGAGCTCGGCCGCCATGATCTCGAGGTAGCGTCCGAGGTATCCCCCCTCGGGCAGGGGAACATCCTGTCCCCGCAGCTGGAGATAGCGTGCCCGCAACGATTGTCCCAGCAAGGTGATCTGACGACCTGCGTCGTTGACGTAGTACTCGCTGTGGGCGTCGTAGCCGATGGCTTGCAGCAGGCGAACGAGGGTCGAGCCGAAGGCGCCGGCTCGCGCCGAGACGACGTTGAGGGGACCCGTGGGGTTGGCACTTATGTACTCCACATTGATGCGCTTGCCTGCCCCGGTTTTGATGCTCTGCAGACCGCCCACGCCGCGCCAAATGTCCAACAGGTGGGAAATTTGGTAGGTTCGCGCCAGGCGGAAATTGATGAAGCCGGGTCCGGCGATCACAACCGACTCGATGGTGTCCTTGGCAAAGGAGAGGTCGGCCGCCAGCTCCCCCGCCAACTCCCGCGGCTTGCGTCCCAACCGTTTGGCCAGCACCAGGGCGAGGTTGGTGCTGAAGTCACCATGCTCGCGCTCTCTCGGCTTTTGCACCTCGATCTGGACGTCCTCTTCGAAGAGGCCGTATTTCTCCAGTGAGCCCAGCAGGCCGGCCTTGAGGATATCTTCGATCATCATTCTTCCGAATCTTGGGTGTCCGCGGCAGTGGAGCCGGAGGGGACACCTAACAGGTCGGGATGCCGTTTCCGAACTGCGGCTGTCTGGAAGTAATCAGTGGCGATCGCCACGCACGGGGCGTCTCCCCAGAGACGCTCCAGCAGGTAGTAGTTACGCGTCTCAGGTAGGAACACGTGGACCACGAGGTCCACGTAGTCGAGCAGAGCCCACCGTGCCTTTTCCAGACCTTCCGTATGCAACAGTTTGTGCCCGCTGCTCCCCAGACCCTCTTGCACCGAACTGGCGATGGCTCGGACCTGAACATCGGCCAGACCGGAGCAGATGAGAAAGAAATCGCACACATCCGACTTACCCCGCAGGTCGAGGACGAGGAGGTCCTCTCCCTTCTTGGCCAGGACCCAATAGGCGGCTTCCTCGGCCAAGAGGAAGGCGGGTGACACTTCCGCAAGGTGCCAGGGTTGTGCTTCAGATTTCATGGTGCAGTCGTATCCGCATGGAAACGCTCAGTTGAGACGGTTGATAACATATTCGACGGCAACGGCCAGCAATTCCTTCTGACAACCCGCGGCCACGGGCGCCAACGCCAGCTTGGCCTCCTCTCCACACTGTCCGGCCACCGCGAAGGCGCTCTCTACACCGCCGTACTCGGCCACGAAGTTCTTCACTTCCGGCCAACAGGCGGCACGTTCATCGCTGCCCCTGGTGACTGCCACATCGGCGAGGCGCTGTCGCGCAGCTGCAGGAGCCTGGGCAAGAGCGACGATGAGGGGTAAGGTGATGCGTCCCTCTTCCCAATCTTGGCCCGTCGGTTTGCCGAGTCGCCGCTCGTCACCCAGGTAATCGAAGATATCGTCGGTTATCTGGAAGACAAGCCCCAACTTGCGGCCAAACAGGCCAAACGCCTCTTCGTACCCCGCGGCGACGGGGTTGAAATGGGCACCGATGCGGCAGGACGTTTCGATCAGCGAGGCTGTCTTCTGGTAAATGATCTGCATGTACTGCTTTTCGCTGACATCCAGATCGTATCGCAGTTCGAGCTGTAGCATTTCGGCCTGGCTCATCAGGAGGGTCGTCCGCGCTACCAGGTCGATGGCGAAGTACTGGCCGCTCTGGCAAAGAACCTCCAGCGCCTGGCTGTAGAGTAGATCGCCCATGATCAGGGCGGCTGGACCGCCCCAGGTTTCGTTGATCGTGGGTAGGCCACGACGCGTCAGGGCGGCGTCGATGAAGTCATCGTGGACAAGGGTTGCCGTGTGCACCAGTTCGATGCAGGCGGCCGCAGTGATGGCGCTGGGATCGACGCCATTCCCATGCTGGGCGCTGAGCAACAGCAAGGTGGGC
>CBDURX010000447.1:0-3007 GCA_965369485.1 uncultured bacterium
GGTCGCCGGGCGGCGACCGCGGCCTGTACAAGACCACGAACGGCGGCCAGGAGTGGGAACTGTCCCTGGCAATCAGCGAGGACACGGGTGTCAGCGACATCGCCTTCGATCCCCGTGACCCTGATGTCCTTTACGCCTCGGCCTACCAGCGCCGGCGTCACGTCTGGACCTTGATCGACGGCGGACCGGAATCGGCCATCTACAAAACAAACGACGGCGGCGAGAACTGGACCAAGCTGACCAAGGGACTACCCGCCGTGGATATGGGGCGCATCGGCCTGGCCGTGGCTCCGTCGGCACCGGATATCGTCTACGCCATCATCGAGGCGTCCGGCGACGCGGGTGGATTCTATCGTTCCACGGACGCGGGAGCCAGCTGGGAGAAGATGAGCGACTACGTCAGCGGCAGTCCCCAGTACTACCAGGAGATCGTCGTCGATCCCCAGAACCGTGACCGAGTCTACTCCATGGACACGTTCCTGAACGTGACCGAGGATGGGGGCAAGAGTTTCGAGCGTGTTTCCATCCGTCACAAGCACGTGGACGACCACGCCTTGTGGATCAACCCCGACAACACGGACCACTTGCGGGTGGGCTGCGACGGCGGCATCTACGAGACCTGGGACCGGGGGCAAAACTGGCAGTTCAAGGCCAACCTGCCCATCACCCAATTCTACAAGATCTGTGTAGACAACGATCAGCCGTTCTACAACGTGTACGGCGGCACCCAGGACAACAACACCATCGGTGGGCCGACCCGCACCACCAGTGTCAACGGCATCGTCAACAGCGACTGGTTCATCACCCTGGGCGGGGACGGCTTCGAGCCCCAGGTGGACCCCTCCGATCCCAACATCGTCTACTGCCAGTACCAGCATGGCGGCCTGGCGAGGTTCGATCGCCAGAGCGGTGAGCGGTTGGACATCCAGCCTCAGCCGGCCAGGGACGATCCGCCGCAGCGCTGGAACTGGAGCTCGGCGCTGCTGATCAGCCCCCACTCCCCCACGCGGCTCTACTTCTGTAGCCAGCGGGTCTGGCGAAGCGATGACCGGGGCGATTCGTGGACAGTTATCAGTGGTGACCTGACACAGCAGCTCGACCGTAACAGGCTGGAGATCATGGGCACGGTCTGGGGTGTGGACACGGTGGCCAAGAACCGCTCCACTTCTTTCTACGGCAACATCGTGTCCCTGTCCGAGTCACCGCTGGCGGAGGGATTGATCTACGCCGGCACGGACGACGGCTTGGTCCAGGTCACCGAGAACGGAGGCGGCCAGTGGCAACGCCACGACAAGTTCGGCAAGATGCCCAAGATGGCCTACGTCAGCTGCCTGACGGCATCTGTTCACGACCCCAAGACGGTCTACGCCACCTTCGACAACCACAAGCAGGGTGACTTCGCACCGTACGTGATGAAAAGCACCAACCGTGGTGGATCGTGGAAGTCCATTGCGGGAGATCTGCCCACCCGCGGCCACGCCCACAGCATCGTCGAGGATCATGTGAATCCCGACCTCCTGTTCGTCGGCACCGAGTTCGGCGTCTTCTTCACCCTCGATGGTGGGAAGAAGTGGACTCAGCTGAAGGCAGGCATCCCGACCATTGCCTGCCGCGACCTGGAGATCCAGCGGCGTGAGAGCGATCTGGTGGTTGGCACTTTTGGCCGCGGCTTCTACGTGCTGGACGACTACTCGCCATTACGATCAATCACGCCCGAGGCCCTGGAAAAGGAGAGTATGCTGTTCCCGGTGAAGGACACCTGGCGCTACATGCAGCGCTACCCCATCGGCGGCCGGGACAAGAGTAACCAGGGGGCCAGTTTTTTCAACGCGCCGAACCCACCCCACGGCGCGGTGATCACCTACTACCTACCGGCAGGCTTGCAAACTCTCAAGGAAGAGCGCCAGAAGAAGGAGAAGGAGCTGCGCGAAACCGGCGAACCGGTCTACTACCCGGACTGGGAAGAGCTGCGCCGGGAGGATCACGAGCAGAATCCGACCATAATCCTGACCATCATCGACGCGGAAGGGAATGTGGTGCGGCGGATGACCGGGCCGACGGACAAGGGCTTCCACCGCGTGACCTGGAACCTGCGGTACCCCTCGCCGCGTCCGGTCTCTCTCGGTGGCAAGGAACAGCGGCCGCCCTGGGCCCGTGACCCGGTGGGCCCCATGGTCACGCCGGGTGCCTATTCGGTCTCACTGGCGAAGAGCGTGCGAGGCGAGATCACCCCGTTCAGCGAGCCCCAGAGCTTTTTGGTCGTGACCCTGGAGCAGACGACCCTGCCGGCCAAGGATCCGAGGGAGCTGCTGGCCTTTCAGCGGCAAGTGGCCGAGCTGCAACGGTCCGTGTTGGGCACCTCGCGGGTGGCGGGAGAGGCTCAGAGCCGCATCGACCACGTCACGAAGGCATTGCTCGACACCCCAGCAGCCGAAACGGCCCTGCTGGACGAGACGCGGGCACTGGAGCTGCGCTTGAAGGAGCTGATGGTGGTGCTGGAAGGGGATCGCACGGTGGCGGCTCGCTCCGAGCCCACCGCCCCCTCCCTCACCGGCCGGGTCAACCGCATCACGCGGGGCTGGAGCAGCAGTTCCGCGCCCACCGGCACCCAGCGTGAGAGCTACGCTGTGGCGGTAGAGCAGTTTATCGAGCTGCTGCCGCAGCTGAGACAGCTGGTAGAGGTGGACCTGGTGGCTTTGGAGGACAAGCTGGAGGCGGCCGGTGCTCCATGGACGCCGGGGCGGATGCCGCGGTGGGGAGAGGAATAGGCAAGAACAACATCCTCAGACAGATTGCCGGGCGGCTTGCTGTGCAGCGGGTCGCCCGGCTTACTATCAAAAGGGAAAGTGCGCCTGATTGCTCCCAGCTATGTTACACTCGTGCGGATATTCTCTTGGAGAACGGAATGAGAAAATTGACCTTATGTCTGTACTCGCTGGCAATCATGATGATTGCCGTGGCGACTATAGCTTCCGAAGAACTCCGGAATACCCCCAGGTCTCACATG
>CBDURX010000448.1:0-2984 GCA_965369485.1 uncultured bacterium
TTCAACCCGCAGTTGAAATCGTGCAACCGTAGACCACTCACCGCCGAGGTGACCGCGTTGAACAGCCGGGACGTCTGGGTCTTGACAAAGCCGTCCTGTCTATTCTGCTTCCAGCCGGACACCAGGTCGTAACCAGCTTCGATCTTGGCCACCAGGTTGGGTATCTCGGCCGGGTCGTCCTGAAGGTCAGCGTCCATGGTGATGACGATGGCGCCGGCGGCAGCAAGGAAACCAGCGGAGAGAGCCGCCGCCTTGCCATAGTTACGGGTAAATGATAGTACGTGCAGATCCGGCCGAGTGGCCGCCAGGGCAGCCAGCGTCTCGAAGGTCGTGTCGCTGCTACCATCGTCCACGACCCAGATCTCGTAGCTTCGCTGCATCCCGTCCAGGATCCCGCCGACGAGGTCGAGAAGTTCCGGCAGGGACTCGGCCTCGTTGAAGGCCGGGATGACCACCGCGATGTCGCAGGTGGAGGCACGGCTATCCGCCCCGATATCTGCTCCCGCCGGCACGACTCCCGTCTTCTCACTCACTTTGCCGCCTCCTGGCCAGCAGCCAGCGCACTTCGCTGGCCAATCCCTCGGCGAAGGAAACGGTAGGCCGGTAACCGAGGACGGTTTCGATATGGGCCCGGTCGGCGAAGGTGTCCTGCACGTCCCCTTTGGCCATCTCCTCGTACTTCAAGTTCGGTCGCGACTCCGGCAGTTCCGCGGCCAACAGCCGACTCAGCTGATCCAACGCATCCCGCAAGGAAATGCGCGTACCACCTCCCACGTTGAAGATCTCGTACGGACCCGGGGTGGACACGGCAAGAATGTTCGCGCGCACAGCATCCTTCACATAAGTGAAGTCCCGGGTCTGGCTACCATCCCCGTACACCTGGAACGGTTCGCCGTCCAGCGCCTTCTCCAGGAACTTGCGGAAGGCCATGTCCGGCCTCTGCCGGGGACCGTAGACCGTGAAGTATCGCAAGCTGGTGGTGGGCACCTGGAAGTTAGCGGCATAGAGAACGCAGAGGTTTTCCGCGGCCAGTTTCGTCACGCCGTATGGCGAGCGGGGGCGTGGCAGAGCATCCTCGTTCACCGGTAACCTCGCTTGATTGCCGTAGACGGAGCTCGAGCTGGAATAGACGAATCGCACCAGCTTGTCCCGCACCGCCGGCGCCAGGCACGCCTCGAGCAGGCGCTGAGTGGCTTGCACGTTGTGAGCCAGGTACTCCTGGAAGTTGCTGCCCCAGCTGCCTCGCACACCGGCTTGGGCAGCCAGATGGAAGCAGACCGAGACACCGCTCAATAACGTGACCGGATCCAGCTGCAGCAGATCGGCCTCCTGAAAGGTGAACCGCTTCTGGGTCAGGCAACCGGCTAGATTCTGCCGTTTCTGAGCTGGATCGTAGTAGTCGGTCAGGACATCCACGCCGACTACATGGCAACCCAGGGCCAGCAACGCTTCCGCCACGTGGCTGCCGATGAAGCCGGCGCAACCTGTCACCACCACCTTGTGACCCGCAGTCAGAGCTTCCGGCACACCGCTCGGTAGGGACGCGCCCAGATCCTCGCTGGCATCCGTCACTGCGCCTCCTCCACACTCTTCTCGATGCGCATCTGCTCCCGTTGCAACGCACTCTCCTCGAGTTTCTGCAGATCCGCAACCATGGCCGGATCGGCCTGACCGCTCTGCTGCTGCCACATCTCCAGGACAGCATGACTGGCTTCAATGTCGCCCAGATTGTAAGCTATCTTGAACAGTAGATCGTAGAAGAACTTCCGTTGGGGGTTCTCCTTGATTTGCTCCCGTAACCAAAGCTGCGCTCGCTCGGCCTGACCGACCCGTGCCATGGCGAAGATCACCTCGTACAGGCTCTTCTCCTCTTGCAATGTCTCGATCCGCCCTCGCACGAACAGCAGGTGGGCGAGGGCGTCACCCGAGCGGCCCTTCTCCACCAGCAGGAGGGGATAGATGTCGAGTATCGGCTGCATGGTGGGTTCGAAACGCGCGGCCAGCTCGAGGGCGGGCAACGCCTTGTCGGTGAGAAGGTCGTATGTATTCGTATCTTCCTGGACGACCTGGTGGGCCTGTAACAGGTACTCGTACCCGGCCCGCAACAGGGCAGCCGGGTAGTTGCCGAGCAGATTCTGCGTGTTGGTGCTGCGGTATATATCCAGCCGCTGCTGTCCAACATCTTCCAGGAGCTGCTCGTAGGGTATGGATAACCCCACGTCGAAAAACCCCTCGGGTGCGGTGCGGGCGTCCGCCTGCCATCCTGCCAGCTCCCGGAATCGTTTCCGGCGCAGTTCACTATCGCCCTCCATCAAACCGGTGTAATCGTAGACGCCGAACATGTTGGCCACGAGTCGGTCGGGGGCGACGATCGGGTTGCCATCCGAGCTCCTCTGGTATTTCAAACGGTAGGCGAGTCCTTCCATCTGCAGGAACGGGTAGTAGTCGGTCATGTTTTCGTGAGGAATGGTGACGGCGAAGAAGACAGGGCGACGCTCATTACTCTGGGCATTGGCGCTGATGATATCCCGCACCACGAAGTCGCGCACATAAACCAGCCGTCGCGAGCCACTATCCGGATCCTCGAGCACGTAGGGTTGCAAACTGTCGAGCCAACTGTCGGACTGACCCTTGTCCAGGGGGAGCGGCGGGTCCCGGCGGCGCATCTGCTTCACGTACCACGGCAGATTCACCAGGGAGAGATTGGTGACGGTGACGTCCCGGCGAAAGTGCTCCACCTCCTGCAGGTACCAGATGGGAAAGGTGTCGTTGTCACCGTTCGTGAACAGGATGGCGCCCTTGTCCAGGCCGGCCAGCATGTTCCAGGCGTACTCGTAGGCGATACTGTTCTCGGAGCGGTCGTGCTGGTTCCACTTGGCGTGCCCGGGCTGCACGATGGGCAGCGCGGCGATCAGCAAGAGCATGCCGCCGGCGACCTTGGGCATGAGACCGGTCCGCACCGGCCTGACGGTTTCACCGTCCTC
>CBDURX010000449.1:0-2983 GCA_965369485.1 uncultured bacterium
GAGATACCCTGGTCATGAAGCCGTGTATCCCCGACGACTGGCCGCAGTTCGAGAGCACGTACCGCTTGCCGGATACGGTAACTACTCGGGAGAACGGTGAGACAAGCTACGAGATCCACGTCGTCAACCCGGACAGATGCGCTCGCCGGGTGGTGGACGCAACCTGTGATGGTGAGCCTCTCGCCATCATGGGAGGCGCCTGTCATATCCCACTGCAACGAGACTCTGTCCAGCATCGTGTCGAACTGGTTCTCGGACCCGATTTCAGAGACAAGGAGCATGACACTGAATGAGCAGTCGTGAGAGCCGGCCCGACAGCAGACCGCCTACGGGTGGTGATGTGCGCTTCCCGCCGGACTTCCTCTGGGGCGCCGCTACTTCGGCCTACCAGATCGAAGGCTCGCCTCTGGCCGACGGAGCCGGTCCGAGCAACTGGCACCGTTTCGCCCACACCCCGGGGCGGATACATCGGGACCAGACCGGGGATGTCGCCTGCGATCATTACCGCCGCTGGCCCGCTGACGTCGACCTGATGAACCGGCTGGGCTTGACCGCGTATCGCTTCAGCCTCTCCTGGAGCCGCATCCTGCCTGGGGGAACCGGCCAGGTGAACCAGGCCGGGCTCGACTTCTACGTGCGCCTGACCGACGAGCTGCTGGCTCACGATATCCAACCGTGCATCACCCTTTATCACTGGGATCTGCCCGCTGCCCTGGACGACCGCGGCGGCTGGGTGAATCCCGACATCGCCGGCTGGTTCGCCGAGTATGCCCAGGTCGTTTTCCGCAGTCTGGCCGATCGGGTACGCTTGTGGGTCACCCTCAACGAACCGTGGGTGGTCATGGATGCCGGCTACGTGCACGGGGTCCACGCTCCCGGTCCTAGAGACCTGAGCGAAGCAGTGCATGTTTCCCATAACCTGCTCCGGGCCCACGGCGCCGCCGTGCAGGCGTATCGAGCCGAAGGCTCCCATCAAATCGGCCTGGTGGTGAACCTCGAACCCAAGTACGCCGCCAGCGACGCCCCGGAGGAACGGGCCGCCACCGCGCGCGCCGACGCCTACATGAACCGTCAGTATCTCGACCCGGTCTACCTGGGTCGGTACCCGGAGGAACTGAAGGAGGTCTGCGGCGATGCGTGGTCCGAATTTCCAGCGGAGGATTTCGCCCTCATCCAGGAGCCCACGGATTTTCTGGGCATCAACTACTACACCCGGGCCGTGGTGTGTGATGACGCCACGGTCGTGCCGGACCGGGCCGGCCGGGTGCGCCAACCGGACAGCATCTACACCGCGACGGATTGGGAGGTGCATCCGGAGAGCTTGACCAAGATCCTGCTCTGGGTGCGACAGCGCTATGGGGACATCCCGCTCTACATCACGGAGAACGGCGCAGCCTTCCCCGACCCGGACACAGCGCCCGGCGACCATGTTGCAGATCCGTCACGCACCGAATATATCCGTCAGCACCTGCTGGCAGTGCACGAGGCAATGCGGCAAGGAGTGGACTTGCGCGGCTACTTCGCCTGGTCGCTGCTGGACAACTTCGAGTGGGCCCACGGCTTCTCCAAGCGTTTCGGCCTGATCCACGTGGATTACACCACCCAACAGCGAACCTGGAAGGCGAGCGCCCACTACTATCGTGATGTTATCCGAACGCGGGGGAAAGTGCTGAGCCAGTCCTGAACAGTATCCACGTGGCAGCTCGTCTGCGGTTCGGAAAATTCCGGGTTCGCTTCATTCTATCACCACCGACGCCGGCACTGCGCGGACAATGATGGCGCCGTCCGATTCCGGGATCGCCACTTCGCCATTCACCGTCGCTGCCTGGATCGGCCCGGTCAACGGCGCACGGATGACGATGCCGCCGCTGGGCAGGCTCAGATCGCCGGTGATGTCCACCACAATGGCTTCTCCCTCACGACCCATGCGGAAGTCGATACTGCCGTATGGTGTGGGCAGGTTCTGGACCGTCACGCCTTCCTTTTCCGTCAACCACGCGGAGGGAATTCCGGCCCCCAGGACCAGGGCGTCCACATCTTCTTGCCAGTAAACCAGCATGCTCAGCAGCGAGCGTATGTAGTCCGAACCCACCCAGGTGTGCGGCATGTCGCCGATGAAACGTTCCTCGCGCTCGTCATGGAACACCACTTCGGCCCACTGGCGCCAGCCTGACGGGCGCTGGTAATCCAGGAAGAACTCCAACATCTCATGGGCGCGTTCCCGCCAGCCCAGCCGCACGCATGCACCGACATTGCGGATCTCGTAGGGAGTGAACGCTTCCCACGGCGCACCATCGCGCCTCTCGCGGAAGAACTCCCAGTACTTTGCAAAGGTGCGTTCGAGAGCCGCCGCGGGCAGCGCGGCCGCAGCCCCGGCCGGTGCCAGGGCGATGGTCGTGGAGGTGGGATCGAAGTCACCCAGGTCGGCGCAGCCGGGAATGTAGTCGATTCCGTGGCGGTGCCTGGCGGCCGCAATGGAGGCCACCAGATCGGTCTGAAACTCGTCGCGGATCGCAGTGAGCCGTGACTGCTCCTGGTCCAGACCGAGCTCGCCTGCCAGGTACACGGCGTCCTTGAAGCCGCGCAGGGCGAAGAAGGCGTCCCAGTAGGAGTGCATGGGCTTGGCCGAGTAACCCTCGTGGCTGATGGAGGGCGGCAGGACGCCGAAGAACTCCGCAAATTCAGGGGTGCGGTACTTTGCCGTGCGGCGCTCCT
Source organism: uncultured bacterium (assembly GCA_965369485.1). GTDB lineage: Bacteria > Krumholzibacteriota > Krumholzibacteriia > LZORAL124-64-63 > LZORAL124-64-63 > CBDURX01. The sequence goes on from CBDURX010000449.1 coordinate 2,716, forward strand.
GCCGGAGCGAATCGAGGTAAGCCGCCGCGTGCAACACGCGGGGCCACATCTGGTCCAGGATCTCACGGTTGCCGGTATAGCGGTAATATTCGGCCACCAGGAAGATGAATTCACCACTGCTGTCGTGCTCAGGTACCGGATCGGCACCCCGCTGATCCACCACACAGGGGATCTTTCCGTTGTCGTACTGATGCGGCGCGTACCAGCTCAAAAATTCCCGCACCGGTTCGGGATGCCCCAGCCGCAGCAGGGCCGACGAGGTCAAAGC
>CBDURX010000450.1:0-2976 GCA_965369485.1 uncultured bacterium
GCGCTACGGCTATCCGCCCGGCAAGCAGGACAAGGCCACCCAGACCGTCCTCGAACAGGCCGAGGTCATCTGCGCGGACATCGCCGCGTAGCCAACCATTCTGCCCAGTCGCCACTCGCAATTCACGCGGCGAGAAGTGGACCTGGCCCTCGAGTTGCTCGACATCCGGGAGCGCCTCATTCTCACACGTTATTACGGTCTAGGCAAGAACGACACCTGGTCCCTGGAGGCCATTGGCCAGGAGATGGGGCTTTCCCGGGAGCGGGTGCGGCAGATCCGTAATCTGGCCCTGGAGAAGATACGCCAAGCCGTACAGGGTGAGGTCCTGAGCGATTTCCTGAACTAGCGAACCACCAACCGGGCAAACAGAGGGCCACGCCGAGATCATCGCACCACGAAGTTCACCAGCTTTCCCGGCACGAAAACCGTCTTGACGACACTCTTGCCCTCCAGCCAGGGTTGCAGCTTCTCGCTGCCATGTACCATCTCGATGACGATTTCCTCGCTCGCGTCCACGGGCACCTCGAGCCGGTCGCGCAGGTTGCCGTTGACCTGCACCACCAGGGTATAAGTTTCCGCAACCAGGTACAGAGGATCCGCCTCGGGCCAGGCCTCGTAGGCAGGGGTGTCGTCGTGGCCCAGCCCTCGCCACAGTTCTTCGGCTAGATGGGGCGCGTAGGGAGACAGCAGCAGGACAAAGGTCTCCAGGACCGCCCGCGGTCGGACCTCGCGTGGTGTCATCTCGTTCACGAAGACCATCATCTGGCTGATGGCGGTGTTGAAGCGCAGGTTGGCAGTCATGTGGGTGACCGCGTCGATGGTCTTGTGCAGGGCGCGCAGAGCGGCCTCGTCGGGCGTGATGTCCTGGATGGCGTCGTGCAGGTTGTCGTCATCGTCGAAATACAACCGCCAGACCCGGTCCAGGAAGCGGCGCACGCCCTCGATGCCCTTGGTATTCCACGGCTTGTCCCTCTCCAGGGGCCCCAGGAACATCAGGAACAACCGCAGGGAGTCGGCGCCGAACTCGGCTATCACCTCATCCGGGTTGACCACGTTACCCTGGCTCTTGCTCATCTTCTCCCCGGTCTCGCCCAGGATCATGCCCTGGTTGCGCAGCTGCGGGAACGGTTCCTCGGTACTGACCAGACCCAGATCGAAAAGTACCTTGTGCCAGAAACGAGCGTACAGCAGGTGTAGCACGGCGTGCTCGGCGCCGCCGATGTAGAGGTCCACCGGCAGCCAGTACTTCTCCTTCTCCAGATCCCAGGCGGCCTCGTCGTTGTGCGGATCGATGAAGCGCAGGTAGTACCAGCAGCTGCCGGCCCACTGGGGCATGGTGTTGTGCTCGCGCTGGGCCCGCTGACCGCTGACGGGATCGGTGATGTCTATCCAGTCGCTGATGGTGGCCAGCGGCCCTTTGCCACTGCCCGACGGCTGGTAGGTTTCCACCTCGGGCAGGGTCAGCGGCAGCTCGTCCGGTTCCAGGCAGCGGATGGTGCCGTCCGCCAACCTCAGCAACGGGAACGGCTCGCCCCAGTAGCGCTGCCGGCTGAACAGCCAGTCGCGCAGCTTGTAGTTTACCGTGGCCTTGCCCAGGCCACTCTCCTCCAACCAGGCCGTGGTCTTCGCCTTGGCCTCCGCGACGCCAAGGCCGTTCAAAAATTCGCTGTTGATGGCTACACCCTCGCCAAGATAGGCCTTACCTTCCCAGCCGTCTGGGGGCTGCACGGTACGGATAATCGGCAGGTCGTACTTCTCGGCGAACTCCCAGTCACGCTCGTCCTGGCCCGGTACCGCCATGATGGCCCCGGTGCCGTAGCCCATCATGACGTAATCGGCTACCCAGATGGGAATACGTTCGTTGTTGACCGGGTTGACGGCGTAACTGCCCGTGAACACGCCACTCTTCTCCTTGGCCAGCTGGCGGTCCAGGTCGCTCTTGCGGGCGGCTTCTTCCTGGTAGGCCTTCACAGCATCGCGTTGCGCGTCGGTGGTCAACATGTCCACCCAGGAGTGCTCGGGGCTGAGTACCATGTAGGTGGCGCCGAACAAGGTGTCGGGACGGGTTGTGAAGATACGCAACTTCTCCGCGCGGCCCTCCAGGGCGAAGTCGACGTCGGCGCCCTCGCTGCGGCCGATCCAGTTGCGCTGCAGCTCTTTGATGCCCTCGGGCCAGTCCAGCGACTCGAGGTCGTGCAGCAGTCGCTCGGCATAGGCGGTGATCTTCAGCATCCACTGCCGCATGGTCTTGCGGATGACCGGGTGGCCGCCGATCTCGCTCTTGCCGTCCACGACCTCGGCGTTGGCCAGCACGGTGCCCAGCTCAGGACACCAGTTCACCGCCACCTCGGCCTCGTAGGCCAAGCCCTGCTTGTACATCAGGGTGAAGATCCACTGGGTCCAGCGATAGTAATCGGGGTCGATGGTGGCCAGCTCGCGGTCCCAGTCGTAGCTGAAGCCGAACATCTTCATCTGACGCAGGAAGTTCGCGATGTTCAGCTTGGTGGTCTTCCGCGGGTGGGTGCCGGTCTTGACGGCGAAGTTCTCCGCCGGCAAGCCAAAGGCATCCCAACCCATGGGATGCAGGACGTTGAATCCGTGCATGCGTTTGAAGCGCGCCACGATGTCGGTGGCCGTGTAGCCCTCGGGGTGTCCGACATGCAACCCTTCGGCCGAGGGATAAGGGAACATGTCCAGCACGTAGTACTTGGGCCGGGAGGGATCGGCCTCCGACTTGAAGGTCTTCCGCTCTTCCCAGTACTTCTGCCACTTGGGCTCGATCTGCGCAGGGTCGTAAGGCATGCCACTTCCTCGGCTCGAGGCCACAGATTATCCAGCAAGGGAACCTAGCAAGGTATATAGCCGATTTACATATTCAAGGCCAAGGGGGAGTTAGGGGAAGGTGGAAATTTCTTGTCCTGGGCTGCAACCTCTGGGATGCTGACGGCCGTATATCATTGCAGTGCTCCGGGACAC
>CBDURX010000451.1:0-2973 GCA_965369485.1 uncultured bacterium
CGTTCATGACCGCGGCGAACTCCACCCCCACGGCGCCGGCACCCAGGACGATCAGCGAGTCGGGCACGGCATCGATGTGCACCAGGTGATCGCTGGTCAGGACCCGCTCGCCGTCGATCTGGAGGATGGGCAAGGCAGCCGTGGTCGACCCGGTGGCCAGAATGATCTTGGGCGCTGCGAGAGTTAGCGACTTATTACCTTGGCTTTGGTCTTGGCTTCGGCCTTGGTCTTGGTCTCGGCCTTGGCCTCGGCTTTCGCCTCGGCCATCATCCGCGTTCTCCACCACGAGGCGGCCCGGCTCTGCGATGCGGGCGTGACCGTGGATCACGGTGACTCCTTTTTCCTTCATCAGCAGCTCGACACCCTTGCTCCCCTTGGTGATGGCCCTCTCCTTGCGCTTCTGGACGCGGGCCCAGTCGAAGGAGGCGCCTTCGGTAGCCACACCGAAGGTCTTGCAGCCCTTGCGGCACAGCTGCCACACCTCGGCAGCGTGGATCAGCGCCTTGGTCGGGATGCAGCCGCGCAACAGGCAGGTGCCGCCCAACCGGGTGTCCTTCTCCACCAGTGCCGTCTTCATGCCAAGCTGCGCGGCCCGCGCGGCAGCCATGTAACCGCCGGGGCCGGCTCCGACGACGATGAGATCATAATTTTCGGCCATGGCTCAATTCCCCTTCCCGGTGCCACCTCACACGGTGCCACTACACTCGGCGCTGCTACATACGGCCCCGCCTCTACCGTGCCAGCGACGCGGTCTCCGGACCGCACATCAGATCAGATCGCGCACGATCTCGGGCCGCGGCTGGGCGATGACCGTGTCATGAACGAGCATCCCCTTGGCCCGGGCGATGTCGGCGGCGTTTTGCACGGCCGCTGTCACGGCCGCCACGCTGCCGGTGAATGTCAAGAACGCCTTGCCGCCCAGAGCCATGGCCAGGCGCAGTTCCATGATGTCGATGGGCGCGGTCTTGGCCGCTCCGTCGGCGGCCTCCAGCATGGTGGCGACGCTGAAGGTCTCGACGATGCCGAGGGCGTCCAGCTTGGTGGGCTGCACCACGTTACCCAGGGCCGGCACCACGGAGGGGTGAACGTGAGGTAAGACCATGTCGTCCACGAGAGCGTCGGCCGCCACCTCGGCGCCAGCGGCCACGCTCGACTGGACGGCACCCACGTCGCCCTGTACCAAGGCGATGTACTTGCCGGAACAAATGGAACGGTTCATCACCAGCTCGACCGCGGCCGCCTTGAGCATGGCATCGGCCGCCTCGATGCCCCGCACCACGTTGCTGGTCTCCACCATCCCGAGGGAAGGGCTGCTGAGATTGGGACTAGAGCCAGTGCTGGCGTTCGAGCCGGTGCCGGCGCTTGACCTGATGCCGGCCTTTTTGCCTTTGGCACCATTCTTCATGGCGATTCTCCTCGGGTCGATGCGCGCCTGGCGCGCGGGTATTCTTCTAAAAGCGCCCGTTCGATCACGGTGGCCTGGTCGGTCACGTCCTTCACGACGCCGGCCAGAGGCGCGTGGGTCGGTACGCCCAGATCCGTTGATCCGACGTCGGCGAGCACATCCCCCACGGCAATCGACTGACCGGTCTGGACTCGCGCTTGCGCCGCCGCGCCGGCGTGTTGCTTGTGTGGCACGATCACCCGGTCCGGCAGCGGGTCCAGCTCGCGGTACGGCGCCGGCCGGTCGTAACGGCGCAGATCCAATCTCTTCTTGAGCATGGAGAGAGGGATCAGACGTCCCTCGCGCAGAGGATGGACCGCGCCACGGTCAGGCGGGAAACCCGCCGGCGCGCCGGGATCCGTCATTCGTTTCTTGGTATCGCGGCAGGCGTCCCGGGGCGAGAGATCCTCCGGGCAGGCGTACAGGTCGCAGATTCCGCACTCACAACAGAGGCGGCCGTAGAGATCGAAGTCCTGGTACCGTTCGGCCCCGAAGCCGACCCCGCGCATGACCTGATGGGGCTCCACGGCGTAGCCAAGCAGGTAGCGGGGGCAGAACTGGGTGCAGTAGCTGCACTGATCGCAAGCGGCCCGGTTGATGGCTCGTTGTACCTGTTGTGTGCGGGTGGCGAACCGCACCACCCGGTGAGCGGCCGGCAGGAACAGCAACGCGGCCGTGGTCTTGATCACTGGATGCTGCCGGTCGGTGACCGGTCGGCCCATCATGGCGCCGCCTTCCATGGCGACCCACTGGCCGCCGCCTCCAGCGGCGCCCCCCCCTGCCAACCCCGTGAACCCTCCCGCTCGATCCAGCAGCTCTCCGACCATCGTGCCCACCGGCACGCGAGCCGTGTATGGTTCGCGTACGGCGCCGCAGACGGTCAACCAGGTGTGGGTGACGGGGTCGCCGTCCAGGGCACGGGATAGGTTGACAAGGGTTTCGTCGTTCTGGACGAGAACACCCACCTCGGTGGGAAAACCGCCTGGAGGCGGGCGACGACCCGTCAACTCATAGACCAGCACCACCTCGTCGCCCGCGGGGTAGGTATCTTCCAGGCCGATCACTTCCACGTTGTGCAGGGGGGCACAGGCCTGCTGCAGCTTCTGCAGCAGCTCACCTCGTTTTCGCTTGACCGCCACGATCTGCCGCTTGGCCCCAACCAGCTCGGCTGCCCGGGCCAGACCGTCCAGCATGCGCTCTGTCTGCCGCTCCAACAGGTGCTGATCCTTCTCGAGCAACGGCTCGCACTCGGCCCCGTTGACAATCACGGTGTCGCACTTGGCACCGAGCTTCACGTAGGTGGGAAAACCGCTACCTCCGGCCCCCACCACGCCGGCAGCGCGAATCCGGGCCAGAGCGTCTTCCTTCTGGGCTTTGGTGAGCATCTTGACCATGGGGAACGCACCAGTGATCGATCACCGACGGTGAGCCAGCCACGGCTGTCCGCAGCGACCAGGAACGGAAACCAACTATCTAGAGCCTGTCCCATAATGCCGACTTTTTCAAGAACGATCCTCGGCGTACAACCC
>CBDURX010000452.1:0-2968 GCA_965369485.1 uncultured bacterium
GTTCTCCCTTGGTGAGGGGGTGGGCGCTCCCCTGGCGGTGAACCGTGGGAATCGGCCACAAAACTGGGGGAATTTAACAGAATGACCGTCATGCGGTCAAATGGTGCCTGAGAATTCACGTACAGTACGGCAACATCGAGATGGATCGTGGCGTGACCATGACTTATGTTATCCCGCCGGCCCACCTCTTTCATGCAGGGTGGGTGGTCGATCTCCCGGGCTACGGGACGAGGTGGAAGCAATGAGGCGGAATGTGACGCTCTGGCTCCTGGCCTTGCTGATGACTCTGTTATCGGTGGCCTGGCAGCGCTTGTCAGGACCGACCCACGATCTCGCCGTGCAGGCTGAACTGGGTGGTGCGACGGTCCGGGGTCGGCTCCTGCGTACCCACAGCACAAGTTACGCAATACCCGTTTTCCTGGCGGTGCAGGGCGACTCCGTAAAGGGACGTGTTTTATGGCGCCGTTTGCGGAGCCAGGACGACTGGATCTCCGTGCCGATGACCTTGGGCCCGGACGGCTTGCGGGCTTCGCTTCCGGCTCAGCCCACCGCGGGTAAAATAGAGTATCGCCTGGCGGTCAGCCGCAACGCAGAGACGCGGCTGTTACCGGCGGATGAGGCCGTGGTGGCTCGCTTCAAGGACGACGTGCCACGGGCAGTGCTGGCCCCTCACATCCTGTTCATGTTCCTGGCCATGCTCTGGTCCAGCCGCGCCGGTTTGGAAGCCTTGACCAGAGGGCCGGCCCAGCGGCGCCAGGCGTGGGTCACCTGCGGTTTGCTCGCCGTCGGGGGCCTACTGCTCGGGCCCATCGTGCAGAAGTACGCTTTTGGAGCCTATTGGACCGGCTGGCCCGTGGGTGAGGATCTCACCGACAACAAGTTGGCCGTGGCCGCTCTGGTCTGGCTGATCGCCGCTTGGCGCAGCCGGTCCCGCGGCGGACGCGGTCTGATCCTCGCCGCGGCGGCTTTGACCCTGATCATCTTTGCCATCCCGCACAGCATTCACGGGTCGACTCTCGACTACGAGACGATGGAGACGATCTCTGGCTGAAGCGTGTCCCGGTGGCTCGACCGCCTGATCCGTGTCTGCGGTGTGCCGGTCTCAGGTTACGAATTCCAGCTTGTGGACGGCTGGTACCAGGCCGGCAGCGTGTCCCCGGTCCAGCAACTCACGGATGGCGGTCCGACCTTTCTCGCCATAATCGAGGGTCCACTCGTTCACGTACATGCCCACGAAACTGTCGGCCAGGTCCCGGCCCATGTCACGCGCCCAGCTCAGGGCGTAATCCAGGGCCTCGGTGCGGTGGGCGAGACCGTACTGGATGCTGGCGGTCAGGATGCGGCTGATCTCCGACATCCGCTCAGGGCCATGACGCTTGTGAATGGCGTTGCCGCCTAGGGGCAACGGCAGCTCGCGGTCACCCGTGGCTTCCCACCACCACCGACCCAGGTTGAGACACTCTGCGAGACCGGCGTCTTGAAAGGTGAGCTGGCCCTCGTGGATGATCAGGCCCGCCGGGAACTGGCCGTTCCGGACACGGGGGATGATCTCGTCGAACGGGATCACTGCAGCCTCGAACTCACCTATGGCCAATTGCAGCTCAAGGTAGGCGGAGGTCATCGTGCCGGGGATGGCGATGGTCAGGCCAGCCAGTTCCCGAGGAGGGATGGCTGACGGCGCCACGACCATTGGCCCGTAGCCGAAGCCCATGCTCGCTCCGGCAGGTAACAAGGCGTACTGGTCCAGGACGTAGGCGTAGGCGTGAATGCTGATGGCTGTGATGTCCAGTTCGCCGCGTGTGGCCCGTTCGTTGAGGGTCTGGATGTCCTGGAGCACGTGCTCGAAACGGTAGGGACCGGTGTCGATTTTGCCCTTTGCGAGGGCGTAGAACATGAAGGCGTCGTCCGGATCGGGGGAATGTCCCAGGGTCAGCTGGATGGTCGCGGGCATGATCTCTCCTCAACGGCCGGCTGCATGACAGAGGTTCATCTCTGCACGCAGCGCGGCCACGTGGCGCATGTTGTTCCTGGCTAGGGTTTGCTGCGGCGTAAGATGACGAACACCACGACGCCCACCAGGACGATGACCCACCAGTAGCGGGACAGACCGCCGCCACTGTCCCGTTTCGTGCCGGTATCCGGCAGGGTGGAACTGGTCGGTGAGGAGGATGAGATTTCCACACGGTCGATCTGGGGTCCGCTGCCACCGGACAGTGAAAGCACAATGGTTTCCTCGGCGGCCAGGGCCGGACCGCGGTGGCGCTGGAAATCGGCATCCAGGTCGGTGGGCATGGGCTCGAGGCCTGGGCCTCGCACCTCAATGTCCGCCGGAAAGGTCAGGACGCTCCACTCGGGAATGGGAATGTTGGCGCCGACCGGCAGTTCCAGGTTGCCGTGGTACGGCACGGTTCCGGTGATGCGAAGCCGGTTGTTGCCTGGGGTCAGTGCCAAGGCCAGACCTATCCGGTCTTCCTCGCTGCCGGGAACACTGCTGACAGCGATGGATTGGGGCCCGCGCAGACTTTCCACTCTGCCGAGACTGGTGCCGGGAGCCAGCGCCAGTTGCAGGCTTGCTGGCTGGGGGATCACTGTTTGTTGAGGTCTGTTCTCGTTGACCACCGTGAAGAGGTACTCGAGGTGCAAGGCCGACTCGCCCAGGTGGATCACCAGGTTCATGCCGGTGGCGCGCAGGCCGGCAAGATCGGTGGTAGGTGAGAAGACGTAAACGGTCACCGGTTCGTTTTCCAGATCCTGGCCTGTAGTCTCGGCGTAGTAAGGCACACCTCCGGCCGTGACCTCGACGATGTAACGGGCGTGTCTTACCAGAGGCAGGATTCCGAAGTTCACCTCCCCGCTCACGTCGTCCGCCTCGTGCAGCGACCGTGCCATGGTGCCCTGCCTGTAGATGACGACCCTTTCCGCCTGGCCGGGCTCCCGCGTAGTGCCGTTGACGATCTTGATCACCACG
>CBDURX010000453.1:0-2962 GCA_965369485.1 uncultured bacterium
CAGGGGCAACTGGTGGAACTGCTATTGCGCCGGGGGAGTGTGCAGTTGACGATACGGGCCACCGCGCGCCAGGAAGGTCAGCGTGGTCAGACGATCACGGTACGCAACATATTGACCGGCAAATTGGTGACGGCCCGTGTAGTGGGGCCGGGGCTGGTCGTATGGGGAAGGTGAATAACATGTTGAAGAACCTCGTGCTGACGTCGATCTGCGCCGGCCTCATCTGCGTAGGGCCTGTCTGCGTTGCCACGGCCACGACCCCTCTGGTGGATCTGGAGACGGGGCGCTCTCTGGTCTCCAACATCAAGGCCCATCGGGTCGGAGACGTCGTGACCATCATCATCACTGAGAACTCGACCGCCCGTGCGATTTCCGAGACCGACAACAAGGAGAAGAGCGAGATCTCCGGTGGTCCCGGACTCGGTTTCCTGGACTTCATTGGCGGTTGGGGGCTGGACACGGAGACCAAGTACAAGGGTGAGGGGGAGACGGTTCGCGCTGGCAGACTGCGAGCCGAGATCACCGCGCGTATCGTCGAGGTCCTGCACAACGGTGACTACCGCCTCGCGGGTACCAGGATGGTCGACATCAACGGTGAACGACAGCTCATCGAGATCACCGGAACCTGTCGCGCCCGTGACATCGGCCCGGACAACACCATCCTGTCCACTTACATCTCCGATGCGCGTATCGGTTATACCGGCAGTGGTCACGTTGCCAACGCTGGTGATCCGGGCATCATCACCAAGATCGTGAACTGGCTCTTCTGAGGAGGCCTCGAAGTGGCAAGACACATGAAGAGAATAACTTGCATTGCCATCCTCATAATCTTGCTGATGATGGCTGCTGCACTTTCCGGCGCGGCCGATTCTCGCATCAAGGACCTGGCCAGTCTGGAAGGCATGACCCTCGAGCCGCTGCTGGGCTACGGGCTGGTGGTCGGACTCAACGGTACCGGTGACGGACAGAGCGCCGATTTCACTGTCTCCTCTCTCAGCACCATGCTGGAGCGCCTCGGCGTGACCGTCGATCCCGCCCATATCAAGTTGAAGAACGTGGCGGCGGTGCTGGTCACGGCCAAACTGGACCCCACAGCGTCCGCCGGCAGCCAGGTCGACGCGACCGTCTCGTCCTTGGGTGATTGCAGTAGCCTGGAGGGTGGACTGCTCATCATGACACCGCTGAAGGCGGCGGACGGACGGGTCTGCGTGCTCGCCCAGGGGAGTATATCCATCGGCGGTTTCAACATCCGTAGCGGGGCCAACAACAGTTTCCGAAAAAACCATGCCACGGTAGGCATGATTCCCGGAGGCGGCAAGGTCACCGCGCGGCTGGGCGGCAATTTCATAAAACAGGGCCGGGTGAGCTGGCTGCTTCACTACCCGGACTTCCACACGGCCTCGCGCGTAGTGGACGCGATAAACGGCAGGTTTGGAGCCAAGATAGCCCGAGCTGAAGACGCCATGCGCATCGAGGTCCAGGTGCCGGAATCGTATCGCGACGAGCCCGTGTCCTTCATCGCCAGCATGGGTCTATTGCGAGCCGAGAGCGACATTCCCGCCCGCGTCGTTGTCAACGAGCGCACCGGTACGATCATCGTGGGGCAGAATGTGATTATCAGGGAGGCCGCCGTGGCCCACGGCAGTCTCAAGGTCGAGATAAAGACCTATTTCGACGTCTCACAGCCGCCGTCTAACTGGCAGGGAGGCGGACAGACCGTGGTTGTTCCGGACGTGCGGACTGACGTGCAAGATTCGGAAGTGAGCGTGGCGCACTTGCCCGAGATGAGCACGGTCGCCGACGTGGTGGCGGTGCTCAACGAGGCTGGCGCCACTGCACGCGATATCATCGCCATCTTGCAGGCTCTCAAACAGGCCGGAGCTCTGCAGGCCGAACTCGTGATCATGTAGGTTGCCATGAATCGTGTACCAGCTATCGGAATGCCCACTGCTCCACCGCCGCCAAAGCCACCGGCAGCTGATGCACAGATGCAGAAAATGCGCGAGGTCGCCCAGGAGTTCGAGGAGCTGTTCATCAACACTCTGCTACGGGCCATGCGCGAGACGGTCATGGAAGCGGATCTCTTCAATCCCCAGGGAGATACCAAGTACTACCGCCAGCTCCACGACGAGGAACTGTCCCGTGTCATGGCGCGCCAGGATCACGGTCTGGGCGTGGCCGACTTGATCGTCAACCAGTACGCAATGCGGTTGGCGGCCGAGAAAGCCTATGGCACGGAAATGGCGTCTGAATCCCCGTCTCGGTCACTGGCAATTACTACAGGTAAAACGCTCCAGTCCAAGCGAGGTAGTCAACACCATGACACAAACTTCTCTGCAAAAGCCACTGAGTCCCGCTGACGTCGGTATCTTGTGCGACTTGTTGGGGCAGGAAGAACAGGAGTACCGCCGCCTGCTGCGCCTGGCCTGGCGGCAAAGCGGGTACCTGCGCCGGCAGGATGTGCCGCGCCTGGAAAAGAATGCCGAACAGTGGCAAATGTACCTTCCCCAGGCCGATGCAGCCCGCATCAAGCGCGAAGCATTCATCGGGGAGCTGGCTGGGAGCCTGGAGCTGGTAGACGAGCGTCCTGCTCCTCAATTGTTGCTAGATCGAGCCGATAATATGCAGAGACAAACCCTGAACAAGGCGGTGGGTCGCCTCCTCGCGGCAGTGGGTGATCTGAACCGGCAAAACGAGATGAACAGCCAGCTGGCCGATTTCTGTTTGGAGCTCACCCGGGAGGAAGGGGCGATCTTCAAGCGCGGCGTGCTGGAGGATCCTGCCGGCTGCTACGAGGACGACGCCAAAAAATCGCAAGCGCCGCCGGGGAAAGTCATCATCCGACGAGCCTGAAAAGGACGAGTTATGAGCAGTCTCGCTTCCATCATGGATACCAGCCTCGGGGCCATGTTCGCCGCGCGGGCGGCTATGCAGACCGTGGGGCACAATGTGGCCAACGTCA
>CBDURX010000454.1:0-2960 GCA_965369485.1 uncultured bacterium
ACCGACGACGGCACTCCCATATTCCTCTCCGATCTGGCGGAGATCGGCATCGGCGGTGATGTGCGTCGCGGTCTGCAGACGCGCAATGGCGTCGGGGAAGTCGTCGCCAGCCAGGTGATCAAGCTGTTCGGTACCAATTCTTCCGCAGTGATCGGTCGCGTGGAGGAGAAGCTCGAGGAGATCAACAAGATCCTGCCGGAAGGGATCCGGATCGTTCCCTACTACGAGCAGAAATCGTTGGTTCAGGCGGCGGTGCGCACGGTTTCCGATGCCCTGATCCAGGGTGTCATACTGGTGGCTATCGTGCTGCTGGTGTTCATGGGAGGTGTGCGTCCCAGCTTCGTGGTGGCTCTCGCGCTGCCGTTTTCGGTCCTGTTCGCCTTCTTGCTCATGGCGCGGTTCGGCATATCGGCCAACCTCATGTCCCTGGGCGGCCTGGCCATCGCCATCGGCATGATCGTGGACGGCACCATCGTCATGGTGGAGAACGTCGACCGCCGCCTGCGCCTGGAGGCTGCGGAGCAGAACCGCTTGCGCGTGATATCTCACGCCTGCCGCGAGGTCGGTCGCCCCATCGTCTTCGCCATCGCCATCATCATTCTCGTCTTCGTGCCGTTGTTTACACTGCAGGGGGTCGAGGGGAAGACCTTTCGGCCGCTGGCGTACACGGTGGTGTTGGCCATGCTGGGGTCTCTGGTATTCGCGGTGTTGTTGGCTCCCACGCTCAGCAGTCTCTTCATGCGAGGGAGTCATCAGCGTGGAGGTGACGCTGCCACCGCCGAGCCGAGGATGGTCCGGTGGTTGCAGGCTCCCTACCGACCTGTCGTCGGGTTCTTCGTCCGGCGCCGCTGGGCTGCCGTGCTCCTCGCGGTGATCCTTGTGGCGAGCGGCGCCGCGATCGTTCCCCGCCTCGGTTCGGAGTTCACGCCCGAGTTGAGGGAAGGCACCATTGTTGTACGCCTGACCATGGCGCCGTCCATCTCCCTGGAGGAGAGCAAGCGGACGACCCTCATCGTCGAGCGGAGGTTACTGGCCATTCCGGAGATCAAGGAAGTCATCAGTCGCATTGGCCGGGGAGAAATCGGTGCGCACACCGATCCCATCAACAACGCCGAGGTCTTCATCATTCTGCATCCGGAAGGGGAGTGGCGCGTTACCGGTGGCCAGGAGGAGATCGAGGATATCATCCGCGAGGAGCTGAGGAATGTCCCTGGTGTCCTGGTCAATCTGACGCAGCCCATCGAGTTGACAGTGGACGAGCTGCTGGAAGGGGTGCGGGCCGAGCTCGCGATCAAGATCTTCGGGGAAGAGATCGAGGTCATGAAAGACCTGGCCGGCGAAGTCGCGGCGGTAGTGCGCCGAGTCCCTGGTGCTGCCGATGTGCAGGTGGACCAGGTGACCGGTACTCCCCAGCTTCTGATCCGCGTGGATCGACAGGCGATCGCTCGGTACGGGATCAACGTGGCCGATGTGCAAGGGGTGATCAGGGCCGCGGTCGGCGGTGTAGTCGTCGGTCAAATCTACGAAGGAATCCGCCGTTTCGACATCCTGGTGCGCTACGTCCCCGCAGCGCGCAATTCGGCCGAATCGATTCGCCACATCCTGATCACGGCCCCGGATGGCGCCCGGGTTCCCCTGGACCAACTTGCCTCCATCACCGAGATCATCGGTGCACGCCAGATCACCCGGGAGAACAACCAGCGTTTCATCTCCATTCAATGCAACGTGGTGGACCGGGACATCGGCTCCTTCGTGGCCGCCGCCCAGGAGGCCATCGCCGCCTCCGTGATCCTGCCGCCGGGTTACCTCGTTACCTGGGGAGGGCAATTCCGCTTGCAGCAGGAAGCCAACCGGCGCCTGGCAGTGATGGTACCGGTGGTTCTGCTGTTCATCTTCTTGCTGCTGTTCGGCAGCTTCAACTCCCTCCGCAACTCTCTGCTGATCCTGCTGAACATTCCGTTGGCCCTGGTCGGCGGCGTGGTTGGCCTCTGGCTCACCGGACAGAACCTGTCGGTTCCAGCGTCGGTGGGCTTCATCGCCTTGTTCGGTATCGCCCTGGAAAATGGTATGGTGCTGGTGACTCACCTGAACCAGCTTCTGCGTGAGGGCGTGCCCTTGGTCGAAGCCTCGGTCCGCGGCGCGTGCCAACGGTTGCGGCCGGTGTTGATGACGGCAACGACCACCGCCCTCGGCCTGTTTCCCCTGCTTTTCTCACCTGGCACAGGTAGCGAGGTCCAGCGGCCTCTGGCCACGGTCGTCGTAGGTGGGTTGGTGACGTCGACAGTCCTGACCCTGCTGGTCATTCCCGCCTTCTACAAGTGGTTCGCGAGTGAGATCGAGAGGCCTACCCGGCAACCTTGAACACCTCGTCGCCGACCCGCGCGTGCTCGGCGACCTTGATACCCACGGACTGGCCCTGCGCCGCCTGGAGCACGTCCGCCCCGTCGATCTGCATGGAGCCGACATTCTGGGTGAAATCCGACGTGTGGCCCTTGATGTGGATCTCGTCACCCACAGACATCTCTGCGTCCGTGAGCTCGATGGCAGCCACCTGAATGTTGCCGAAGTAGTGGCTCACGTGACCTATCTTGACCTCGTCTGCCATCGTTCTTGCCTCCTCCGCTGATCGTCCCGTCGAAGGATCCTCGGGGAAAGGCCTTGGCATTGCAACCATTGATTGCGGAGCGGCTCCGGCCTCATGCAGCACTCACTTCAAAAGGGTCATCCTGCGTACCACCTGCCACTCTTCGCCGACGAGTCGATAGAGATAAGTGCCGCTGGCGACCAGCCGGCCAGCCGCGTTCCGCCCGTCCCAGGAGACCCGATGCGGGCCCGCCGGCAGGGACCGATCCAGGAGCACACGCAAACGGTGCCCTGAGAGGTCGAAGAGTTCCAACCGTACCGGTCCTGGGCGATCCAGGGTGAAGGCTATCTCCGTCCGCGGGTTGAACGGGTTGGGC
>CBDURX010000455.1:0-2951 GCA_965369485.1 uncultured bacterium
CGGTGACGCCGGTCAGCGACCTGACCACCTCTTCACCCCAGGCCTACCAGTACTCCGTGGCGGGGATCCTCGCCCGCGACGCCTACAAGGCCCAGGACGCGGTGCACAACTTCGAGGCGGCCGTCCAGATCGACACTACCTTCGCCGCGGCGCTGTTCGAGCTGAGCCGGATCTATTACTCGGGTACCGCCGCGGGAGTGCAGTACGACCTGGCGGAGGCCAACGCGGAAAAGGCGTGGACCATGCGCAAGCGGTTGGGCGTCAAGGATCGCCTGCGGCTGGAGGCGTGGCGCGAGCAGCTGGACTTCCACGTGGCCGACGCCATCGACACCTACCAGGAACTGCTGGAGCGTTGGCCGGACGACCGGGAGATCCTCAACAACTACCACCGCATCCTGTTCTACTACTGGTACAGCGACCTCGCCCTGGAGGTCGCCGAGCAGGGACTGAAGATCTATCCCGATGACCTCTACTTCGGCCTGTTCTACCAGATCGGCCTGGCCCACCAGGGCCGCATGGAGGAGGCCCTGGCCGCCACGCGCCGTTACCTGCGCAAGCACCCCCGGGAACCCAACGCCTGGGATGAACTGGGGATGCGGTACCTGAGCCTGGCCATGCCCGACAGCGCCGAGTCGGCCTACCGGCGCGCGCTGCAGATCGACCCGGATTTTCTCCCTTCCCAGCAGGGCCTAGGCTATTGTGAATACAGCCGGGGGAAACCGGACGAAGCCATTGCCATCACCGAGGAGATCCTCGCGCGCGAAGGCCTCATGCCGGGCCAGCGCGTGGATATTCTGACCGCCAACGCTTTCTGGCCTGGCCTGGCCTTCTACCACGCCGAGGCGGGCCGGTACGGAAAAGCCCTGGCACTGTTCGAGGAGGCCAGGCAACTGGTCACCGATCCCGTCAGCGAAGTGCGGTTGGAGACGGGGCGCGCCCGCTTCTGGCTACGCATGGGACGGTCGGGGGACGTCCTGCGCTGGGCGCGCTCACTGAAAAGTTTCCCCGCGGGGCGACTGGCCCCCCTCGTGGCCATCCAGTATCAAGCCCGCGCTCAGGTGGCCCTGGACTCCCTGGCGGCCGCGCGTGCGGCCGTGGCGGAATTGCACGACACGGAGAGCTCGTGGGGTGGTGTGGCACGCTCGGAGGCTCTGAAGGTGTCGGCCGGCATCGCCCTGGCCGAGCATGACCCCACAACGGCGCTGGACTTCCTGGCCGAGGCGGCCCGGCACGGCATTCCCGACGGTGGCTTCTTCGACCAGAACATGCGCGAGACACGGGCACGTGCTCACCGCATGGCGGGGCGGTACGTGCAGGCCGAACGCATCCTGCAGGACATGCTGCTCATCTACGGGAGCCACGCCCTGGCTCACTATCAGCTGGGTCAGATCTACGAGGAGATGGGGCGTGACGACGACGCCCGGAACGAGTACGAAACTTTTCTCACGGCGTGGACGCAGGCGGACGCCGGCAGGCCGGAACTAACCGACACCCGGCGACGGCTGGCGGCGCTGAAGGAATCTCCTTCTCACAGATAAGAGGCGAGCGCTGCTCCCAGCGAGTCGTAGACCTCGAAGATCGAGATGATGTCGGTGACCTTGAACAGACCCTTCATTCTATCCTTGAGACAGCAAAGCTTGAGGTTGCCGTTCGCGTCGCGCAGCGAGACTACACAGCTCACGATCACACCCAGGGCCGAGCTGTTCAGCAGCCGGGTCCGACTCATGTCGAACACGACCTGGTTGTGGCCGTTGTCGATCAACTCCTTCACCATGAAGTGAACCTCCATGGTCTCGGGCCCGCCCAGGAACTTGCCCTCGAGTTCGAGAATGGTCACATCGCCTTCGGTTCGCTCGTGGATCGGCATGACGGCCTCCCGGTTTATCGGTTGTAATTCTCGGCTGTTATTCCCGATTGGTATTCTCGTTCGATATCAGCACTGAGCGGAAACTAGCATAGATGCTGCCCCGGCACAATGGGACCGCAAACGGAGGGCTGTGCCGGCACAGCAGCCCGACCTGGCAGTCTAGGTTTCCTGCAAAAAGACCACGAGCGGCCTGATGGCACAGACGACCGTGAACGCCACGAACCACCAGATACTCAAATCCATGATACACGGGAAGATCTTCACGATGATGAGCACGACGCCCATCGCCGCTCCTTGTGCCAGTTTGGTCTCGAGGAGACCGAAACGCTTGACCCGCTGATCCATGTCATCCCAGATCTTCATCACACGTACCCCCTGCTGGAGCGTCACCACACGCGGGCGCAGCATACCACACGACCATGCACCGTCATCACAACCCTGAACGGGACCACTCGACCCAGAGCATGTCTCATCTGGCAAGAAACATGAAGGCCCTGTGGTTTACCCCGCACTGCATGTATCATAGGTTCTGCATTCAGGTGTTTGAACCCCTCACCGGAGACGCGAAGGACAACGTGCCCAAGCTTAAGCCACCTCAGCCCTCGGAGCCGATCCCGACGAACCGCAAGTCGCTGTTCACCCTTGCACGGCTGCTACGGTGTACCGGTGTCCTGACACTCACTGCCCTGGCGTTGCTCACATTCCTGATGTTCCCGGCGGTCGCTTCCGCCCTTTCCTCATACCATGGTTGGATCGTCAGCAAGGTCGAGATCGAGGGGATCCCCAAGGATCTCGCCAGGAAGCTCGAGGGCGGGCTCGCCTTGAACTTGCGTTCCGGCTTGTTGCAACTCCGCAGGCCCCGCCTCAATGAGAAGAAAATCGAGGGGGACTTGCAGCGCATCGTCCTGTTCCTCGCCCGCCACGGTCATCCCCGCGGCGAGGTCGACGTGCGGATCGAGCCAAGTGCCCGCATCAAGGAGGTGACGGTCGTCTTCGCAGTGCACCCCGGGCCCGCTGTCCGGTTCGGTGAAACGCACGTGCAGGGACTGCCGGGGCATCTGCAAGAAAACGCGCCCGCGGCCAC
>CBDURX010000456.1:0-2950 GCA_965369485.1 uncultured bacterium
AGATGAGAGCCAAGAGCGATTATTACGAGGTGCTCGGTGTTTCGCGGGATGCAGTCGAGAGCGAGATCAAGCGCGCCTACAGTAAACTCGCCGTGAAGTCCCACCCGGACCGGAATCCGGACGATCCAACGGCGGCCGAGAAGTTCCGGGAGGCAACGGAAGCCTACGAGGTGCTCAAGGACTCGCAGAAGCGGGCTCAGTACGACCGCTTCGGCCACTCCAGCGTCGAAGGTGGCTTCGGCGGTTTCGACCCCCGCGGGTACAGCTTCGACCTGAACGACGCGCTGGAATCATTCCTGCACAACTTCGGCGGATTCGGCGATATCTTCGGCGATCGCGGCGGACGTTCGGTCTCCAACCGTGGTCACGACCTGCATCTGACGGTGACGCTCACCCTGCAAGAGGTTGCAGAGGGCACCAAGAAGAAGCTCCAGATCAACAAGCAGGTCCCCTGCCAGAGTTGTGGCGGCTCCGGTGCTGCAGCGGGCAACCAGCCGTCCCGCTGTTCCCAGTGCGGTGGTGTGGGTCGGGTGCGCCAGGTTCGGCAGTCGCTCCTTGGCCAGATGATCACCGAGACGACCTGCTCCCTCTGTCATGGCCGCGGCGTGGTCGTCACCGATCCTTGTACTTCCTGTCGGGGCAGTGGCACCGTGCGTGGTGAGGAGACCATCGAGGTACGGATCCCGGCCGGCGTCACCTCCGGCAACTACATGGACCTGCCCGAAAAGGGCGATGTCGGGGAGCGTGGCGGTCCCGCCGGTAATCTCCGGATCATCATGGAAGTAGCAGAGGACGACCTGTTCGAGCGCCACGGTAACGACATCCTGATCGACGTGCCGGTTTCCCTGGTGGACCTGATCCTGGGCACGAAGGTGGAGGTGCCGACCCTGGACGGGAAGGTGGCCTTGAAGATTCCGGCCGGCACCCACTCCCAAAAAATCTTCCGCATGCGAGGCAAGGGGCTTCCCAACGTGAACCGCGGCGGTCGGGGAGACCAGCTGGTACGCGTCATCGCCTGGACGGCACAACACATCGGCCCGGCCCAAAAGAAGGCCCTGGAAGAGATTCGGGAGGAAATGACTGCCAAGGTGCCTCCGCCCGGACGCCATCAGTTCGACTGAATTCCGCCCTTGCAGGCCTGGTTTCCTCTGCCGCCGAGGAGTCGGCTATGCGAATCTTCCTGCTGGAACTTCCTGGCGGCACGCCGCCCCCAACGGCGGGTGATGCAGTGCTGCTGCCAGTCTCGGAGAGCCATCACATCCTGAACGTCTTGCGCGCGGGCGAGAACGACGAGTTGACTCTCACCGATGGACAAGGTCACTTCTACTCGGGGAGTCTGGCAGGCAAGCATGGCCGGCGAGTACGGGTGATGATCCATGCGGTCCGGGACGATCCCGCCGACACGCGTAGGCCGCACTTGGTCCTGGCCTGCGCCGTGGTCAAACACCGCCGGTTCGAGTGGGCTCTGGAGAAAAGCGTGGAGCTGGGAGTCCATGAGATCTGGCCCTTGCATACCGCCCGCACGGTCATCGTACCCGGCAACCGTAAGCAGGAACGGTGGCGAACGATCTTGCAGACAGCCCTCAAACAGGCCGGGCGTTCTTTCCTGCCGCGCTTGCAGCCTGTCACCGATCTGACTACCTGCCTGGCCGCCTTGCGTATGGGGTGGGTCGCCTACGGTGAAGCAGTGTCCGGGGCCGCCGGCGGCTCCCTGGGCGACTTCACCGGCGAATCCACGGGCGGCAGTGTCGGCGACGCGGCCGTTCCGGAATCCTGCGCCAGAGCCTGGTGGCGGATGACTCTTCCGCCGGTCGGCGCAGAGACGGGCGAGACGGGCGAGACGGGCGAGACGCTTCCGCCCACACTGGCCTGGGTCGTGGGACCGGAGGGTGGCTGGACGGAGGAGGAGAGACACCGCCTAGCGGCGGACGGAGCCGTGCCGGTGAGTCTGGGACCGTATCGTCTCCGCACCGAGACAGCGGCTTTGGCCGGTCTGGCCGTCATGCAGTCCTGGCGGCAGGCGTGGCTGGACCGGACGGAGAACGGGCCGCTTCCTTGACCCTGCCTGCGACCCTCCGGTAAACTAGATTACGGCCAGTTCGTCGTGTTCAGGCACAGATCGTGCAAGTTCACCGTGGCTGGCCGGTAACGCATCGCGTGGGATCGCCGCACGGGTGATTCTTTTCCGGAAAGGGAACGACATGGCGACAGGAGAGTTGGCGGCCAAGATCCAGCAGGCGACCGTGGAGGCGATGAAAGCGCGGGACAAGACACGTCTCGGGGTCTTGCGTATGCTCCAGGCTGCCCTGAAACAGGTCGAGGTGGACGAGCGGCGGGAACTGGACGACGCTGACGTTCTGCAGGTTCTGTCCTCTTACCTGCGCAAGGTGAAGGAACAGCTGGCCAGTTTCCGGGACGGAGGGCGGACGGAACTCGTGGCCGTGGCCGAGGGCGAGCTGGCCATCGTGACCGAATTCATGCCGGCGGAACTGTCGGATGCGGAACTGGAGCGGATCGTCGTCGAGACCATCGCGGAAACCGGAGCCGCCGAGCCCAGGGACATGGGTCGGGTGATGAAAATTATCCTGCCCAAGGTTACCGGTCGGGCGGACGGTGGACGTGTCAGCGCCGTGGTCAAGCAGAAGCTGGCAAAGTAAGGGGTGCGCCATGAATATCTTGTTCCTCCTGTCCCTGGCCTTGATTGCCCTCTTCACGCTCTTCGGCGTCAAGGTCGGTTTGATCCGCAGGGTCGTCGAGTTCGCAGGACTGGTGCTGAGCTTCATCCTGGCCACCAATCTGGCGCCCCGCTGGCATCTGGCCGTCGCCAAGCAGACCGGCCTGGAAGATATGATGGCTCTCTATCTCACCTGGATAGTGTTGTTCCTGGTGGGTCTGGTGGCGACGCGGGTCGCCGCCTGGGGCTTGAGCAAGACGTTGCGGATCTCCATCA
>CBDURX010000457.1:0-2942 GCA_965369485.1 uncultured bacterium
TTCTTCTACAACATTTCCGCGGGAGACGACAATGTCTTCGTCGCTGACGCGGATGGTCTGACCAACGGAGACCATACATTTCTCATCTACGCGCTGAACTGCGCCTCGGCGGCCTTCGATTACGCCTGTTTCATGGAACGCTGCCTGCAAAACCGTCACGGCGGATCCGTCGCCTCCATCGGATCCGCCCGGGCCGCCTTTCCTTTCACCGCCAACATCTACCAGCACGAATTCTTCCGGCAGCTGTTCTGCGAGGCGCCCTTGCGCCTGGGTGAGTTGATGGCCTTGAGCCGACTCATACGGATCGCTTACGTCCACCGCGCCTCGGCCGATCGGTGGACCTTCATGTCTTACACCCTGCTGGGGGATCCTAGCCTGGCTGTCTGGACGGGCTCGCCTCGGCAAGCGATCGTGACCGCACCGCCTGCCCTGTTGACAGGGGCTCAGGACATCTCTGTCGCGGTCAGTGTGGCCGGTATTCCCGTACCCGCGGCTCGAGTCTGTCTGGCCAAGGAAGACGACGACTACGGTGTGGCCATGACCGACGCCGCTGGTGAAGCCAGTCTGGCCTTCACACCCACCAGTGGCGGCGACGCACTGCTGACAGTCACGGGGCCGAACCTCGCACTCCAGCAGATTGTCATCCCGGTCTCCACGGGCGGGGAAGCCTACGTCGCCCTGCACACTGTCGCACGACTGGCCGATGGCGGTCTCGACGGTTCCGCCGGCAACGGCAACGGCCTGGCCGAAGCGGGGGAAACCATCGCGCTCTGGCTCTCCTTCGAGGACACCGGTGATGTGGGAACCGGAGGTTGTGTCGCCCAGCTCGACGCCAATGCTCCCGGCGTCTCGCTCCTCGTTCCCACGGCCGTCGTCGGCGACGTCCCTCCCCAGGGGATCGTGATCGCCGAGAATCCATTCCTGTTCCACCTGGCGGCGGACATTATGGACGGCACTCATCTGCCGTTCGAAATCCTGGTAACAGACTCCAACGAAAATAATTACGCAAGCGAGTTGACCTTGACCTGCCTGGCACCAGAGCTGGAGGTGGTGGCGCTGGTCTGGAACGACGACATCTATGGCGACGGGGACGGGATCCGGGAGAACGATGAGCGGGT
The DNA here is from genome assembly GCA_965369485.1 of uncultured bacterium. Lineage (GTDB taxonomy): Bacteria > Krumholzibacteriota > Krumholzibacteriia > LZORAL124-64-63 > LZORAL124-64-63 > CBDURX01. Next base: position 1,119 of record CBDURX010000457.1, read on the forward strand.
GACCATCGCAGCAACGCTCGAGAATCTCGGTGCCGGCAGCGCGGACGAGGTGATCGTCCGGCTACGCACCAGGGATCCTGAGGTCACGCTGTTCGACTCGGTCGCCACTTACGACAGGCTGGAGTTCAGGCAAGCCTCATCACAATCCGGCCCACTCTCTTTCAGCGATGCGGATGTCACGACGGAGGCCGAGTGTTGGCTTCACTTCGCAGACAACCATGGGCGCATTTTGCGTCACGATTTCCATCTGCTCGCACCGAGCGTTCCTGAAGGCCTGGCCACGAACAGCTCCCTGGGACCGAACGCCATCGCAATCCACTGGACCCGGATCCCGGATCCCGACCGGAAGGGCTACCACGTCTACCGCCGCCACGCGGCGGAAGCAGACTTCACGAGGATCAATACCTATCTGATCGATGGCGTATCCTATTACCTCGACTCGGGACTGGACGACCTGACGCGTTACGAGTACCGGGTCACCGCCGTCGCTTCCTCCCTCGTCGAGGGAGCGCCCTCGGCGACCGTGGCCCGGTACACCGCTCCTCCGGAACTGCCCGGTTTCCCCCTGTCCTTCGCCCAGGAATCCGGGGGCCACTGTGCAGTGGGGGACGTCACCGGTGACGGCGCCCTCGAGATCGTCCTGGGCGCCGACGAAGTCTACGTGTGGAAGGCTGATGGCAGCGAACTGTTCGACGGTGATGCAGACCCCCAGACTATCGGTCCTGTCACCCGGGTCGGCGGCAGTTTTCAGCCGGCGGGCATCACCCTGGCCGATCTCGACGGCTTACCGGGACTGGAAATCGTCGCCAGCGAGAAGAACGCCCGACGGATCCACGTTTACCGTGCCGACGGCACAGAACTGCCGGGCTGGCCCCAGAGCCTGCGTGAGGCGGGCAACGGCTGGAACTGGACTACACCGGCCGTCGGCGACGTGGACGGTGATGGTGAGCCGGAGGTGGTCGTCAACACACTGGACGGACGCACCTGGGTATGGCACCGCGACGGTACCGAGCTGGTCGACGGGGATGCCGACCCGACCACCAACGGCGTTTTCATCGTGCATGGCGGCGATCACGAGTGGGGCTTTTCCTCCCCGGCCCTCTTCGATCTGGATGGCGACCAAGCCAGGGAGATCATCTTCGGGACCAAGTACTTCACAAGCGCCACCAACTACCTGCACGCCTTCCGTCACGACGGCACGGAGCCGCCCGGATTTCCGTACGACACCGGCAACGGCAGTATCGTCTGCAGTCCCACGGTAGCCGACCTGGACGGAGACGGGACGTGGGAGATCATCTTTCACACCCAGAACAATCACCTGTATGTCGTCCAGCAAGATGGCAGCGACTACCCCGGCTTCCCCATCGCTTTCATCTCCAACCTGGGCTCGCTGCCCAGCCCCAGCCCGGCGGTCGGCGATTTCGATGGGGACGGGGAGCTGGAGATCGTGGCGGTATCCGTCCAGGATGAAGCGCATGCGGACATCTACGTCTTCGACACCGACAGCGAGGGTGGCAGTTCGGGCCTGCCGCTGCCCGGCTGGCCGGTGGCGCTGCCGGGAAATTCCGAGGGCAGTCCCGTCGTGGGCGATATCGACGGCGACGACATACCCGACATCCTGTTCGGCATCGGGGGTGGCGACGAAACGACCCCCAACAACCTGTACGCCTGGAAGGCCGACGCGAGTCCCATCGATGGCTTTCCCTTGACCCTCGGCGGGCCGCTGCGCTCTGCGCCGTTCCTGTGCGACCTCGATCAGGACGGCGACGTCGAGATCGTCTACGGCGGTTGGGACCGGTTACTCCACGTCTGGGACATGCCGTT
>CBDURX010000458.1:0-2920 GCA_965369485.1 uncultured bacterium
GCGACCGCAGGACCGCCTGACGATGCCGGAGATATTTTACGCGGGAGGTACGGTCACCCGGGACATCTCGTCACGGGACATCACCAGCGCGGTCACCGCGCGAGACAGGCAGGCCGACTTCGTCGCCGCACGCTCCGACATCCCCGCACTGCTGGCTGCCGAGGCCTGCAGCGGCGACGTCATCCTGGTCATGGGCGCGCGCGATCCGTCCCTGACCGATTTCTGTCACGCTATCCTCGACACTCTACGCCATCGCGATCGTTGACGGGAATGTGTGAATGGAGATTGGTTCTTCAAAACAGCCACAAAGACGTCAGAGATCCACCACGATCACCGCCGCCCCGTCGAAACGGCCACCCCGCAGATCGTCCAGCGCCTCGTTGGCTTTTTCCAGCGGATAGGGAGTCACCTCGGTCTTCACCGGGACCTGGGGGGCCAGGGCCAGGAACTCCTCGCCGTCGCGGCGGGTCAGGTTGGCCACCGAGCGCACCACGCGCTCTTCCCAGAGGATGGCGTAGGGGAATGAGGGAATGTCGCTCATGTGTATGCCGGCGCAAACCACCACGCCGCCCTTGTCCACGGCGCGCAGCGCGGCCGGCAGCAGTTCCCCCACGGGTGCGAAGATGATGGCCGCATCCAGCGGCTCGGGTGCCGGTTGGTCCGAGGGACCCGCCCAGACGGCACCCAGACCGCGGGCGAACTCCTGGCCGCGAGTGTCACCGCGCCTGGTGAAGGCATAGATCTCGCGGCCGTGGTAGCGGGCTACCTGGATCAGGATGTGGGCCGCCGCCCCGAAGCCGTAGAATCCCAGCCTGCGCGCAGCGCCCGGTTTGTCCACGGCCATGCGATAGGCCCGGTACCCGATCAGGCCCGCGCACAGCAGCGGCGCCGCCTGCAGATCGGGATATTGCTCCGGGAGAGGGAAGCAGAACCGGGTGTCGGCCACGCACAGCTCCGCGAAGCCGCCGTTCACCTGATATCCCGTGTAAATGGCCTTGTCGCAAAGATTTTCACGGTCGGAGCTGCAGAAGCGGCAACTACCGCAGCTGCCGCCCAGCCAGGGTACGCCCACCTTCATGCCGGGGTGGAACCCATTCACTTCGGTGCCGACTTCGCGCACCGTGCCCACGATCTGGTGTCCGGGCACCAACGGCAGGTTCGGCTCGGTCAGGTCGCCATCGACCACGTGCAGATCGGTGCGGCAGACGCCGCAGGCATGCACCCGCAAGAGAACTTGACCCGGTCCGGGAAGTGGGTCGGGCAGTTCCGCGCTACGCAGAGGCTGCCCCTGGGCTTCGAGCACCATGGCCCGCATGGGATTCTCCTCGCGGCTACTGCCGTTCGTAGGTGATCTCTACCCACCTGACATCCCGGCTCTCATAACAACCGCACAGAATAAGCGGGAACGGTGGGACTGTCATGGGGATGTGGATCAGTGGGACGGTCGCGACGGCCGATCAACCACATCGGCACAGGGTTCTGCACCCGGCAAGAGCTCGCACACAGCGGCGAGTAGCTCCGCCCGGTCGACCGGCTTGGTGAAGGAGCGCTGGGCGCCGAACTTACCGGCCCACCTGAGGTAATCCTCCGGGTTCACGCGACCACCCCCCGAGATCGCGATGATCTTCACATCCGGGTTGGACCGGCGCAGCTCCATGATCGTCTCGATCCCCTCCTTTTCCGGCATGATGATGTCGGTGATGACCAGATCCACTGGCTGTTGGTGATACAGAGAGATAGCCACCTGGCCGTCGGGGGCCTCCTCGACCTCGTAGCCTTCCCGCTCCAGGGTGATCCGGAGCATGGTGCGGACCTGATCGTCATCATCTACAACAAGAATTCGCGCCATTTATCAATCCTTGTCTTCGTTTTCCTCTCCCATGGCCTGCCGGACCGATCGCACCAATTCTTGAAGGCTGATGGGTTTGTGCAAAAACAGTTTGACACCTATGGCCTTGGCTTGATCCTCGTCCACGCTGTTGCTGTAACCGGTTATCAAGATGATCGGTTGATCGGGGCGGATGTTGAGCATCTCTTGAGCCAGATCGGATCCCGTCATCTCAGGCATGATCTGGTCCGTGATGACCACATCGAAATCGGCTGGGGCAGCGCGAAAAGCCTCCAGGGCCGCGACACTGCTGGTGTGGGCGACGACCCGGCAGCCGATCCGCTCGAGGGTCAGGGTCGCCATGTCCACGATCGTCTTGTCGTCGTCGACAACGAGAATGCGGCCGTGGCAGCGGGGCAGCTTCGCCTCCATCACCCACCGATCGTCGGACCAGTCCCGTTTCTGGCATAAAGGCAAGTAGACCCTGAAAGTCGCACCCTTGTCCGGTTCGCTCTGCACCTCGATGGCCCCATCGGAGCTCTTGACGATGCCGTGAACGGTAGCCAGGCCCAGACCTGTCCCCTCTTCCGCGCTCTTGGTGCTGAAGTACGGCTCGAATATCCTCTCCAGTGTGGAGGCGGACATGCCGTGACCTGTGTCACTGACCGTGATGAGAACATGCTGGCCCGGCGAAAGCTCTGCAGGCGCTTCTCCCTCATCTGGCGGTACATCCACCTGGGACAGGCTTACATCGAGCGTGCCACCCTCCTCGCGCATGGCGTGGGCTGCATTGGTGCTGAGGTTGAGGATGATCTGGTGGATCTGCGTGGGGTCGCCCAGCACACTGCCGCAAGCCGGGTCGATCCTTTCGTTGATCGTGATGGTGGCCGGCAGGGACCCCCTGAGCAGCTTGAGCGCCTCCTTGATCACCGGCTGTAACTGGAGCGGCCGGTGCTCCTGTTCGGTACTGCGACTGAAGGTCAGCATCTGACCCACGAGGTCGGAGGCTCGCCGGCCGGCACGAACAACCTCCGTCAGGTTCCGGTAGGCGGGACTTTCTTCCTCCAGATCGTCCATGGCGAGCTGCGTGTA
>CBDURX010000459.1:0-2916 GCA_965369485.1 uncultured bacterium
GAGATCGTCCGCGCCACCTTGCCGTCCCTGCCTCCGGCGCCGGCGTCCCTCGCCCTGCGACCGACCGCTAACGACACCGCCACAGAGATTTTTGGCACCGTGGCCGCCGATGTGTTGAACAGACACGGATACGAGCTCTACATGGAAGACGTGGCGCAAGAGGCCGGGGGCGAGGGCGACGAGAACGGGGAAACAGTGGGAGACGAGACTTCAGAGGATGTAACAGAGGATGTAACAGAGGAGACGGACTCAGTCGGGGTGGCCATGTTAGCTCACGGCACCACGAAAGCAGAGTATGAGTACAGGTATCGGATGGAGGATATCCAGCTGGGATACCCCGCCACCGGGCGCTGGCTCGGGTTGTGGCGCCAGTGGGTTGCACGGGATTTGGTGCTAGTGGCCCACCTGACGGTAGTGGAGAAAGAGACCGGTCGCTTGCTCATGAACGAGAGGATTCGACGCACCATCCAGGATCGTGTTCCTTATCAGGTATTCGACGATGTTCGTTCCGAGTCCTTTGCCTTCACGGATGCTAAGTTGAAGAGCAGCGGCTGGAATCGCCGCCTCGAAGAGATCGTGGTCCTTGGCACCCTCACCGGTCTGGTGATCATCTACTTTGCCAATACGGGAAGCTGACCCGGCGGCTGGGGCGTCGACAGTACGAGTCAGGAGGTTCCTTTGCTTGCCAGGCAGTTTTTTCCCTCTGTTGCCACGTCGGGACTCTTGTGGGCTCTCCTGTTTGCCTGGGCTGGCCTGCTTGTCCTGGCTGGTTGCGGGGGCGGGAATCCCTATACGCTGGGAAGTTTCGATCGGGGGGAATTTTTCTACGAGAAAGGGGCCTACCACGACGCCGTGCTCACCTTGGAGGCCTTCATCCGTCAGAACCCCACCGATTCCCTGGCCGCCCGCGCCCAGTATCTCAAAGCAATTTCCTACATGGAGTTGAAGGAGTACCCTCTGGCCATCGTCGAGTTCCAGATCCTGCGTAAGGATTTTCCGACCAGCGACCTGATCGAGGTGTCCTACTTCCAGGAGGGAGTGACTAACTTTCGCCAGGTCGGGCGTGTGGAGAGAGACGTGAGCGGCATCTACACGGCCAGGCAGATCTTCCAGAGGATGCTGCAGCTTTATCCCGGCACGGAGTACGCAGGAGAGATCCAAGATTACCTGCGTCGGATCAGCGACATCATTGTCAGGAAAGGTCTGAACGCGGCTGATGTCTACCGTCATATCGGTCAGCGTTACGCGGTGAAGATCACACTCGAGAGTCTCCTCGAATCCGAACGCGCCAGTGGTCTGCTCGACGTGGTGTTGTTCCAGCTGGCGGAGAACGCCGAGAAAATCGAGGAGTTCGAGGAGGCCATCCAGGCCTATTCACGGCTGATCCAGGAGTATCCCGATAGCCAGTTCGCGCGTGTGTCACAGAAACGTCTGAAACGCTTGACCGAGGCGAGTCAGCCATGATCCGCGCGTTACTGGGCGGTTCCTTCGATCCCTTCCACAACGGACATTTAGCCATGGTCGAGGCTGTACTGGACCGCGGCCTGGCTGACCGCGTCCTGGTCGTGCCTGCCCACCGGTCACCCCACAAGGAGTCACCGCTCGCTTCTGGAGAGGCGAGATTACGCATGGCCGAGCTTGCCCTGGCCGACCTCGTGGAGGCGGAGGTGCTGGACCTCGAGGTCGTCCGGGGAGGAATCAGCTATACTGTCGATACAGTCACGGAGCTGCGAAGCCGTTGGCCGGACGATAGCTTACGGTTGGTGCTGGGAACGGACAACCTGGGCAGTTTCCACACCTGGCATAGACCGCGGGACCTCCTCGCCCTAGCGGAACCTCTCGTTCTGGCGCGGGAGGGCTGGGACGGGACCCTCCCCGCCGACCTCGCCAGAAGTGTCTTCATCGTGGCCGACTTCTCCGTGCCCGTTTCCGCCACGGACGTGCGATCCGCTTTCGCGTCAGAGTGTTGGCCGACCGACCTCGTACCCGCACCGGTGCTGGACTACATCGCCGATCACGGCCTGTACAGGAGCGTGGGGCCGCACGGGCACCCCAGTGACCAGGGAGGGCATCAGACGTGTCGCTGATCCTGATCGATGGTTCGGCCCTCATTTACCGGTCATACTACGCCTTTGCCAAGCACCCTCTCACCGCTCCCTCCGGCGAGCAGACATCCGTCGTCTTCGGATTCTTCAACAGCGCCCTCAGCCTGATCGAGCGTTACCGGCCAGGTTACTTGGCTGTGGCTTTTGACTTGCCGGTCAAGACCTTCCGCCACGAGATGTACCCGAAGTACAAGGCGCACCGTAAGCCGATGCCCGAGGAGCTGGCCGAGCAGATCCCTCGCTTGCGGGAGTTGCTGGGCGCATGGGGTATCGCCATCCTGGAGCGTGAGAGGTTCGAGGCGGACGACGTCATGGCGACCGTGGCACAGCGGTCCGCCTCGGTGTGCGACCAGGCCTGGTTTTACACGGGTGACAAGGACTTCATGCAGTTGCTGGACAGTCGCACCGGTATGCTCAAACCTGGTCGGCGCGGTGACGACATCACCGAGTTCACCGTCCAGAGCGTGATGGACCGCTACGCCCTGCCACCGGAGGCTCTGATCGACGTCTTCGCCCTGGCGGGGGACAAGAGCGACAACATTCCCGGAGCGCCGGGGGTGGGCGAAAAGACCGCCCAGAAACTCATCAAGCAGTTCGGCAGTCTGGAGGAGCTGTACGATCACCTGGACGACAATCTGCTGACACCCCGCCTGCGTCGAGTGCTCGCCGAGAACCAGGAACAGGTTTTCCTCTCACGCCGTCTTTTCACTATCGACCGTGAGGTGTCCATCGCAGTCGATTGGGCCGGAATGAAGAGTCGCCTGCCGCGCAGCCAGGCAGTCATGGAACTGCTGCGCCAGCTTGGCCTGCG
>CBDURX010000460.1:0-2887 GCA_965369485.1 uncultured bacterium
GCTGACAATGTGGTCGGAGTCTAGCTCACAATTTGGAAATAATCTAGTGGTTTGAGATTGAGCAACGAGACTGGCCCAGCTCGAGGCCAAGCTGGGCCAGTAGTCGATCGGAGTCCACCTAGTCGATGATGATCTCCGACATGATCTTGACCGGATTGCAAAGCGTGTCCCAGATGGGCGAGTGCTCGTTCACGTAGTCGTGCAGCTCTTCCAGCTTCTCCCTGGGCGCGCTGGACTTGATGTGGGTCTGGATGTTGAAGTCGCTCAGCCCCGGCCGCTTGTCCCCGATGTTCATAAAGCCTTCGAGGCTGCCGTTGCCCGTGATCTCGAACGACAGCTCGTCCAGGTCGATGCCGAGCGCCGCGGCGTTCGCCGCATAGCCGACGGTCAGGCAGGCGGCGAGCGAGCTGATGAGGGTCTCGGCCGGGCTGATGCCCGTGTCGCCGCCGAGGATCTCGTTGGGCTCGTCCGTGGTGAGCATGTGGCTCTTGGTGCGTTTGCCCGCTTCCTTGCCCACAACGTATGCGGAAGTCATGTGGTCGGCCTTGAGCCCGTCCGTCCACTTCGACTTTATCGTGAAGGTCAGCTTGCCGTTGGCCGGATCTTCCTTCACTGCTTCGATCGCAGTTATCAGATTATCGACGTTGACGCCGTTGCGCGTTCCATGTGACATGTCGTCCTTCTCCTTCGAATGGTGACAAATGAATGATCGGATTGGGCGAGCGCGCGGTGTGTCGCGATGCTGCAGAGGATTCCGCAGGGCGAAGGCGGTGCCTTCCCCAAGCACTCTCCCAACTGAAAACAGACTAACTAAGTCTTGTATTAAATGCTTGGATTTTATTTGAAATCTGATTGTCAACGTTCACGCTATCCCCCAAGCACTCGTTCGCAGGTGAAACGGAGATCCATTCGTGGCCTTCCGGGCCGGATGGAATTTTCTGAAAGGACAGCCTACCGGCTCATTTGATCAAGGCCATTTTCCTCACTTCGCGCAGACCCGGGGCCTTGATCGCAAGGAAATAGACACCGGCGGCCGCTGTACGTCCCTCCGTGTCGGTGGCATCCCAGATCAAACGGCCCGGTCCCGGAGGAACCACCTCATCGATCAATGTCCGGACCAGCTCCCCGCGCAGATTGTAGATGTGTAAACTCAAACGCCCGCGCCGCGGCATGTCGTATTCCACCTGGACCCTGGGATTGAACGGGTTGGGGTAGAAACGGACCGTGAATCCCTCCTGAGCCGGAAGGTCGGTCGGCGGGCCAGTTGCCGGCGCGCCGAAGAAAGTCATCACCTCCGCCAGAAACCGGGTACGGGCGGCCAAGGCACCGTCCTTCTGACCCAGCGGCGTCCCGATGAACGCAAAACCGTAGGGCAAGGTCAGGGTGTGCGCATCATCCACTACCCGGTACTGGTAGATGCCTGCCGCGGGTGTGTAGCCTCCTGGTCCACCGCCGGGAGCGGTGAATTCCAGGACGCGCTCTCCGGTGCCATACGGCGTGATGGCGTCGAACAGGTTGTAATAACAACCGCCGTCGGCCAGGAACTCAATGGTCAGATCCAGGGGATTGCCCGCCATGGGCAGGACGAGGGGACGCACCTGGTCGTCTATCTGTGGCCGCACGTTACTGCCGGCCGCACCGGTCTCGATATCCAGGCCAAGGTACTCCCGCGGGAACGTGATACTCTCCTGCCGCACCCCGCTCACGAAATTGTCTCCGGCGAAGAGGGCTTTCTTGCCTCCCAGTGCAAACCAATCCTGGAGATTTAGAAGCTCCTGAAAACTCAAGGATCTGGTGACGTTCTTGCCCGAAGAATAGAGCAACACCTCGTAGCCGATCATCTGTCCCGCAGTGGCTTGCAGCGGTGCAGGGTAGGGTGACCTGAAGAAGTCGATGTCGACGCCGTGTCTGTATCCGAGGTTGGCCAGGGCCACTACCCACTCATCTATCTCTTCCTGCGAGACGGTGTGCAGCCAGACCAGAATCCGCGGCTGGTCGCCCGTCGTCAAATCGTGGACGCTGGGCAGGGCACGAACCTCGAAATCCAGGGGAAACAGGTCAGCCAGGTAAGCAGCATCACTGGGGAAGATGGAGTAACCCGTGGTATCGGCGGGTAACGTGGCCACCCCGAGATCACCGGCGGCATCGTCCACGGCCCGGATGTAGTAGTGCAGTACGTCGCCGGGGAAGAGGAATCCCGCATCCGGCAGGTCGAAGGCGTACAGGATGCCGCGCTGACCGTCACCCAGGTGGGGGGGGCGTACCGAGTCACCCAGGACTGGGTTAGGAGGCGGCAGCTGGCGGTAAGGATCGTAGATGGGATTCTTTTTCAGCTGCCAGTGCAACTCGGGCGGTCCGGCGAGCTGAGCGCCATCACGCAGCACACCTACCCGCACCACGACCGAATCGCCCAGGGCACTGTCGAAGCACACACTGTGTGAAGCCGGGTCCTCTAAATCGAGGGTGCCACTGGCGGGGAAACCACTTCTGGCCAGCCCTCGCCGGTTGTTGCGGAAGAGGTAGACCTCAGGACCGGCCCGCCTGAACAGTGACAGCGCCACGTTGTCGAAGTAAGGCGCGGGAGTCACGAAGCTGCAATCAGTGAAGTTTTGGAACTTGAAGACCCCCAAAGAGATCTGGATCTTGTTTGCTCCGGTATCGATCAGGGTTGTTATGTCGAAGAAATCCCTTTTGTAGGCCGGATAGCCTTGCTCGTAGACGAACACCAAATCCTGCCAACTCGCCCAGGTGAAACCCCCGTCATTGCTTGTGCGAACGTGCCAGCTGTAAGCAAGAGAACTGAGACTGTTGCCATGTTGATAGATGTCGAAAGCCAGGCGGGCGGCGTGGGCGGGAGCGTATATGGAACCCTAGTGCTGTGGTCTAA
>CBDURX010000461.1:0-2880 GCA_965369485.1 uncultured bacterium
CTTTTCCCGTACACCTTCCAGTTCCAACCATTCCAGCATCATCTGACGGTTCTGACGGTAGGAGAGGCTATCGTTGCTGGCGTTATAGACCACCTCGCCATCGAGACGCACGGTCAAGGCGTACGGCGTCAGCCGGTGGCGCTGGATGTCTGTCGCGTCCTGCACTTCAGCCGTGAACGCCACCTCTCCTTGCACCACCAAGGGCGGCAAATCTCCGTGCAAACCCACGGCAACGGAAACGCTACGGGCGGACAAGCCACCCACGACACGCGCCTCCGCGCTTGCCGGCAAAACCCTGATCTTCCGTATCTCCGGAGGTATGGAATCCGGCACCGAGAAGCCGCAGCGTAAGGGGTTCAATGGCTGCTGAGCCGCGTTACGAACCTCGAAGTGCAGGTGCGGCCCCAGACTGCCGGATTGTCCGGTCAGGGCGATCACCTCTCCACGCTGGACCGGTATCCGCTGCTGCTGGAGGTTGAGATCCACCGTGTAGCTGCCCAGCCTCTGCTGGGCCTCCCGGACCGAGGGCCGCAGTTTGTCGGCGAACCGGCTCAGATGGGCGTAAACGTAGGTGCGGCCGGAGCGCCCTTCCAAGTATACGGCCCGGCCGTAGCCGAAAGGACTTGTGCGTAAACGTACGATCCAGCCATCCTCCACGGCCAGGGCGGCGTAGCCACTGCGGCTGTTGGTCTTCAGATCGAGAGCGGTGTGGAAACGACCGTACCGGTGCTCCATGAAGTTGGAGGTCAGGTACCGGTCGGGCAAACGCAACGGCCAGAGCGGTCCCGGCACAGGTTCAGCGGACGGCTGCCCCACCCCGGCCGATAGCGACCAGAGCAAGGCCAGGATTGCCGCCGTCAGGGCGGAGGCCGAAACGGTGCCTCGGCACTCCAGCGCCTTACGGCCTCTCCCGTGTGCCACGGGCAGATGTAACTCCTCCAATGCCTTGCCTCCTAGATTTCCATTGGCCGGCCCGGCGGCTCTCCCATCCCACCGAATCTCAAGGTGGGCCCAGCCTGAGCCGACACATTAAGAAGGGAGATTGATCAAGACAAGGGATTCCTGTATTTGTATTAACCATGAAGACCATCTCGAGGAGGACACCACAGAACCACCCCAGATAACCGTCTCATCGACTCCCAGCCATCACCAACCTGGAGAGATCATGGACAGTTCCACGTCCACACACTGGCTCAACAGCGACAATGGACTCAAAGATCACATAAAGGGCAACTGCTTCCTCCTGGACACCAACGTCCTGCTCCACGACGCTGGTGCCCTGGACGCCTTCGGAGATGGCAACATCTTCCTGACGCTGGACGTCCTGGAGGAGCTGGACCGCTTCAAGCGGCAGAACGACGAGCGCGGCCGTAACGCCCGCCACATCATCCGCACCATCGACGCCCTGCGCCGGGACAGCCCTCTCAGCAAGGGTGTTCCGCTACCGAGCGGCGGTCAGATCTTCGTCCTGGTGAAGGATTACCAGGAGTTCCTACCCAGCGGCATGGACGGCAGCATCCCGGACAACCGCATTCTCGCCGCCGCCCTCTACCTCGCCAGCCTGGGCAATGACGTGACCTTCGTGACCAAGGACATCAACGCCCGGGTCAAGGGTGACGCCCTGGGGATCGTGTCCGATGATTTCCTCAGTAAGAAGGTCAACTTCGACGAGCTGTACATGGGTTGGTGCGAGCTGGAGTTGCCGGATGAGCAGATCGACGCCTTCTACAGAGGCGAGAATCTCTCCCTGGACCGCGAGTTCCACCCCAACGAGTGCGTGCTGCTACACGGCCATGCCAACCCGAAACACACCGCCTTGGGCATCTACCGCGCTGAGTCGTCATGCGTCGAGCCGCTGCAGCACTGCCAGAGCCGCCCCTGGGGATTGGATCCGCGCAACCTGCAGCAGCGATTCGCCTTCGAGCTGCTGCTACGACCAGACATCCAGCTGGTGACCATGCTGGGCCAGGCCGGCACCGGCAAGACTCTCCTGGCGCTGGCGGCGGGCCTGCAACAGGTAGCCGAAGAGAAGTCGTACCGCAGGATCATGGTCTCGCGCCCCATCATGCCGCTGGGCCGTGACATAGGGTACCTGCCCGGCACCAAGGAAGAAAAGCTGGCCAGCTGGATGGAGCCTATCTACGACAACCTGCAGTATCTCGTGGATCCTAAGCTGGAACAGAGTGCGGACAAGGTGGAGTACCTGTTCGAGACCGGGCTCATCGAGGTCGAGGCGGTCACCTACATCCGTGGCCGCAGCCTGCCGAAACTGTTCATCATCATCGACGAGGCCCAGAACTTGACTCCTCACGAGGTCAAGACGGTGGTCAGCCGCGCCGGGGAGGGTGCCAAGGTGGTCCTGGCCGGTGACGCTTTCCAGATCGACAATCCTTATCTGGACGCCGCCAGCAACGGACTGACCTACCTGGTTGAACGTTTCAAGGCAGAGCAACTGTACGGGCACATCACCCTGATCAAGAGCGAGCGGAGCACACTGGCCAGCCTGGCGGCCGATCTCCTGTAGCGAGGATCAACTACCCGCGAGGAGAACATCCTGGCGGAGTTGACCCAGCAAGCAGGCGTTGCACTTCTTGAGAGCCTTGGTCAGGAAACGGTCCACCAGTTTCTGGTCGTCCCGAGCCGTGGCGCCCAAATTAATCCTCTCCTTCACCTCGCCCATACAGGTCTTCTCCCAGACCACGTCGCCCTCAAGATTTCGCAAGCGCAGCCGCACCTGGGCCTCGGCCCGGTGTTGGGCCGGCAGCGGTATGGCAAGAAGACCGGCGACGCTGGCGACAATGCCGACCTTCAAGCGGTCGGAACTGTCCTCGCCCAGGGCCATGCCTACCCCCATGCCGATGCCGATGGGCAGTAACAGCG
>CBDURX010000462.1:0-2880 GCA_965369485.1 uncultured bacterium
GTCTACGCCTCGACCTACTTCCAGAGCGCCAAATCATACCTCGAGGCGACCGCGAACCGGGTCGAGGAAGAGAAGATGGCCGTGATCATCCAGCAGGTCGTGGGTCACGAACACGAGCACTTCAACTATCCCGATTTCGCGGGCGTCGCCCACTCGACCAACTTTTACCCCACCGGCGGCCTGCAGCCGCAGGACGGTGTCGCCTGCGTGGCGCTGGGCATGGGCCGGACCGTGGTCGAGGGCCGTAAGTGCCTGCGGTTCTCGCCCCGGCAGCCGGGAAACCTGCCCCAGTTCGCCACCATCAAAGACATGCTCAACAGCAGCCAGCGCGAGTTCTTCGCCATCGACACCAGTGACCCCGAAGCCTATCCTCAGGCCAAGGAGGACTTCAACTTGGTCCTGCTGAAGCTTGAGGATGCGGAACGGCACGGCACCCTGGAGCCGATAGGCTCGGTCTTCTCACCCGAGAACAACGCGGTTTACGACGGAATCTGGCGGCCTGGCGCCCGGCTGATCACCTTTGCCCACGTTCTGAAATCCGGCCTGTTCCCCCTGGCTGAGATCCTGCAGCTCTTGCTCGAGCTGGGCACCCGTTGCATGAGCTGCCCGGTGGAGATCGAGTTCGCCACCGTGCTGGGAAATGGCAAGGACCAGGTGCACCAGTTCGGTTTCTTGCAGATTCGCCCCCTGGCGGACAGCTACGTGGCGCCTGAGATCAAGCCCGCCCTGTTCGACGATCCCGCCGCTTTCTGCGCTACCACGGTCGCCCTCGGCAACGGACGCATCACCGATATTCAGGATATCGTCTACGTCCCGCCGGGTCGCTTCGATCGCAGCCGCACCATTGACATCGCCGAGCAAATCGGGCGGATGAACAACATTCTGCGCGAGGCGGACCGGCCTTATCTGCTGGCGGGACCCGGTCGCTGGGGATCGGCGGACCGCTGGCTGGGGATCCCGGTGCGCTGGGAACAGATCAGCGGTGCGCGAGTGATCATCGAGAGCGACCTGGAGGACTTCAAGGTCACACCCAGCCAGGGCACGCACTTCTTCCAGAACCTCACGGCTTTCCAGGTGGGCTACTTGACGGTGAATCAGGCCGGGGGAGGAGGCCGTCTGGACTGGGAGTGGCTCGACTCACTGCCGGCTGTCAATGAGAGTGGGTACGTCCGCCACGTCCAGCTGGCAACACCGCTGATCGTGTTCATCGACGGCAGTACCCGGCGCGCCGTGGTGCTGAAGCCCGAGGCCGCCAAGAGGCTGGAAGGTTAACCCGGAGTATTCACGAATGGCCTACTGCGGCTGGTCAAATACCCGCCGGAACACGCCTTCTCGGATCGGCTCGGTCAACGTACCGCACGGGGTACGTCTCCCTTGCCGATCCTTGCGAGGTCGTGTTCCGGTGGGCATTTTCCTCACCCACGCGACGGCCATTCGTGAATACTCCAGGCTGACCGTGCTGGTGGGATAAATAGTTATAGAAAATCAGGTTATGTCTGGTGCTCTGTCAATACTCAAAATTAGGGTCAGCGGGCCTACAGGCGCTATCTGCAGCGTTGCTCTCACTTGAATTAGCTACGGCTGGTCCTGCGCTCGCGCGCCTTGCATCTGACCACTCGTGAACCCGCTGACCCTGAATTTGAGATTTGACAGAGCACTAGCTGCTTTCCTTGACTGTTACCTCGTCTCCGTTATTTTTGCCCTATATCCGACGGTCACACCATCTCACAGCCGTGCAAGAGGGAGAGACCATGGCTGACACCTCTTTCAACCCTTACGACATGGCCTTGGCGCAGTTCGACAAGATCGCCGATCTCATCGGACTGGACGAGGGGACTCGCAAGCTTTTGCGTGTGCCTCTGCGCGAATACCATTTCAGCATCCCCGTGCGCATGGACGACGGGAGCGTCGAGGTCTTCAAAGGTTTTCGTGTGCAACACAACGACGCACGCGGACCCTGCAAGGGTGGAATCCGCTTCCATCCCCAGGAAACCATCGATACGGTGCGCGCTCTTGCCATGTGGATGACCTGGAAGTGTGCCGTGGCGGATATCCCGCTGGGCGGAGCCAAGGGTGGCGTCATCTGCGACCCCCACAATCTCAGCAGCCGTGAACAGGAAGACATCTGCCGCGGATTCATCCGCAGAATTTCTCGCGACATAGGACCGAGGGCCGATATCCCGGCGCCCGACGTGATGACCAGTTCCCAGCACATGCTATGGATGCTGGACGAGTACGAGGCCATCCACGACGCTCATTTCCCGGGTCTGATCACCGGCAAACCGGTGGGACTGGGCGGTTCGCTGGGGCGGACCCAGGCCACTGGTTACGGTGTGGTGTACACCCTGCGCGAGGCGTTGAAAGAGCTGGATATCAACCCCGGGGACACGACGGCGTCCGTGCAAGGTTTCGGCAACGTGGCCCAGTACGCCATAGAGCTGTACCATCAGATTGGCGGCAAGACCTTGTGTGTCTCCTGCTGGGACCAACAGAGTCAGACCTCGTATTCATACCGCAAGAATGACGGTATAGATCTGGAGCAATTGCTCTCCATCACCGACAAGTTCGGGGGGATCGACAAGGGAAAGGCCGCCGATGCGGGCTACGAGGTGTTGCCCGGCGAGGCCTGGCTCGAGCAGGAAGTAGACATCCTGTTGCCGGCGGCGCTGGAGAACCAGATTACCCTGGACAACGTTGCCAGCATCGACCGGCAGGTCAAGGTCATCGCCGAGGGTGCCAACGGCCCGACTACTCCGGAAGCCGACGAATTCATCCACGATCGTGGTGTCTTCATGATCCCCGACTTTCTGGCCAATGCGGGCGGTGTGACCTGCAGCTACTTCGAGCAGGTCCAGAGCAACATGAACTACTTCTGGGAGA